>JAQUTB010000164.1 GCA_028709985.1 Dethiosulfovibrio sp. | reverse complement strand
GTAAGGCAGAGGACTGCAAATCCTTTATCCCCGGTTCGAATCCGGGTGCCGCCTCCACATATTCCTCGGTAGCTCAGTTGGCAGAGCGGGTGACTGTTAATCACTAGGTCGCAGGTTCAAGTCCTGCCCGGGGAGCCAGATATATCTAAGACCGTGAGTTATCTCACGGTCTTTTTTCGTATCTGGACATAGCGGTTCAGAGGTATAATGGATCCATAAGACTGTGGGAGGCGATTTTTTTGGATGATAGAGTAAAGGTTCCGTCTAAAGTGCTTGGGGTTTACGGAGGCCTTGGGCCGGCTGCGTCTGCGGAGTTCTTGAGGTTGTTGGCTCAGATGGCCCCTGCTAAGGTAGATCAGGATCATCCGGTGGTCTATATGTACTCAAACCCTCAGATACCGGACAGAAGTTCTGCCATCATGGGTGTCGGTCCTAGCCCTGAGGAAGACCTCAGAGCAGGGTTGAGGACTTTATGTTCCTGGGGGGCGGGCCTCTTGGCTGTTCCGTGCAACACCGCCCATTTTTTCATAGATCGGTTCAGAGATGAATTGGCCGTTCCCCTGGTGCATATAGTAGAGGCAACGGTCGAGGATGCGGTCTCCATGAGCCCCAACGGTGCATGGCTGATAGCTACCGGAGGGACCATGAGCAGCGGTATCTATCAGAAAGAGGCGGAGAAAAGGGAATACGATCTGGCTATACCGCCTCGTGAGGTACAGGATGACGTCGTAAGGTGTATAGCGGAGGTTAAAGGCGGAGACCTGCGTCTAGCAGGAGAGACTATGTCTACCTTGGTGGAGCGGCTGCGGTCCATAAATGACGTTCCTGTGATAGGGGCCTGCACCGAACTCCCACTGGCCTACGACGCCTCAGGGTTGCCCTCTGACGGCATGATCTCTAGTCTAAGGGCTCTATCTAAAGGCTGTATAGCTGCTCTTTATTTGAGTTAATCGACAGTTTTGTGCTCTTGGCTTCTGGACGAGAAAGCCTGTGCGTGGTAATCTCTCTCTGTAAGTGATGGAAAAGTCTCTATTATCGATCTTAATATCCAGGTTTCTTGTCCCGTACTTTAACGTAGTGTCACTATTTTGTGTCCGTATAGACACATCGCCAGGGTATATTTGGATCTCTAGGTCGTTTTAGACGGAGGAGGATTTTTATGGAGCAGTGCCTTGAGCTGGAAAGATCGGAGTTTTCCGTCCTTTACAGGGATGGCGATGACCTTGTTCTGGAGGTTTTGGCTCCTCCCGTCGGGGTGCTTGATCTGCTGACCGTGCTTCGCCGTCATGCTGACCCAAACGGAATAGATCTGGAGCGGGTTCGTTCTCTTGCCTCATCTGGAGGAAAGGCTGAGGTGGGGTATATCCAGGAAGAAGGCCTCTCCAGCAGGCCCTACGTTAAAATTGTTGATGGGGAGAACAGGTGTCTTTTGAGCCTTCCTGCCGGTTTTAGCGAGCTCTCCAAGGTTGAGGACCTGTTGGCATCCAAGGGGGTCGTACAGGGGATAGACATGGACGAGGTGCGCAAGGCTGTCCTCGAAAGCGCATCAGGAGAGGCTGTAGCCAATAGGACCGTCGCTCGTGGTATTCATCCCATCAACGGCGAGGACGGTTGGATAGAGTATCTCAAGGAGCCTCCCTCCGGCAAGCCCATGACCGACGAATCAGGTGATGTGGATTTCTATTCTTTGGATCTCGTGGTGCTCATAAAAAAAGGAGAAACCCTGGCGATACGTCACGATCCGGTGGAGCCTATGGATGGATCCACCGTCACAGGGAAACCAGTTACCGGCAGAAAAGGAAAGTCCCCTCGAATAGTGTACGGAAGTGGGATAGAGTTTAAGGATGGTCGATTGGTAGCCTCCATGGACGGACAGATCGTTTGGCGTGGGGAGAAGATGTCCATCGAACCCCTCCTGGAGATCGCCGGTAGCGTCGGGCCTGAGACGGGAAATATCGTCTATCACGGTACTGTTTTAGTGCAGGGGGATGTGTTGGACGGTTATTCCATCGACGCTGAGGGGGACGTGGAGATAAAGGGCTGTGTCGAGAGGGCCAACGTCAAAAGCGGAGGAAACGTCTCCATTCGCTACGGAGTAGCCGGTAAGGGTGTCGCTGTAGTTGAAGCCAAAGGAGACGTTCTGGCTAAGTTCGTCCAGGAGGCAGAGATAAGGTGTTCTGCCCTAAAGGTCAACGAGTATATCCTGAGGTCAAAGATATCCGCCAAAAGAGGTGTTATGGTGGAGGGACGTAACGGTATGGTAATGTCATCTCGCATAGAGGCGTCCTCCTACGTCAACGTAAGGACCGTTAGAATGATGAAGCAGGAGGATTCCTCAATAAACATATCGGGGATCTCCAGGGCTGAGCTTTTCGCTAAATATAAAGGGCTTCTCGCGGAGGACGAGCGTGACTCGGACAGGATGCTGGTTCTATCTGCCTCGATCAGGACTCTTTCGGAGAAGGGGCTGTTCAAGCAGGCTACGACCCGTCTGGCGGAGTTTGTGGCGCTTGAGGAGGCCCAGGCCGACAGAATGGCGCTTGTCTCCGAGATCAGGGAGACCCTCAAGAATTTAAGAGGTGACGCCACATTAAACCTTATCGGACAGTCCTCTGGCTCTCTTCCGGTTCGCCTAAAAGGCGTATCCTGCCGGGTGGAGAGCGGGGCCAGATGGATGACCATGTTTTACGATCCCGATGCCGATCAGGTCAGGGTCGTTGGAAGGGGATAGTCCTGATGTCTCTTTGTCAGCTTTATGAGCAGGCCAACTTCGTCTTAGGAGGAGGGGTTCTGGGACTGATAACCCAGTCCCTCGCCGCTAAAGCAGGGAGGGCCTTGATCGTCCAACCTGAAGGAGAACATCTATCGGTCGTGGACGCTGTCGGTCTGTACTGCCCTGTGTCTAAAATAGAGAACGGCCTGTCGATGGTGACAAAACAGGCCTCTATACATAAAGTCGATGACTGGTGCCTGCTTTCCCTTGATGAGGATTTCTCGTTGCCAATAGAGGGTGGATGGACCCACCTGGCCCTGTTGGGGGGTGAGGGATGGCCTATAATGATATTTTTAGACGGCAACCCGGATGATGAGCTCAGGCGTCTTCTGGGAGGGGCTAACGGCCTCGTTAAAATATGGCTTCGATACCGCTCCGTGGAGGAAGTGGAGAGATCTATGGCGTCCATATCCTATCTGCTGTACGCCGTCAAGAGCGCTCTTCCATCCATATTTGAGCCGTTCCCGCCCGAGTTTCTAGCTACTTTTCTAGTCGACATCATGAGGGAGAGCTTCTGTCCCAAGAGGATATCGCTGATCAAGGACGACGGTAGGGAGCTTTCCCTGTTGTCTGGGGATAATTGCGAGATCCCCTTCAGAGAGGGAATCTTCGCTGATCATCACCTCTCCCCGGTACCTATATCCCTGGATGACGGACATGCTGGTGTGGTTGGGACCAGAAACGTCGAACTTCTGAATCGCCAATGTTCCGTGGTCCTTCCGATCATCGCCGGAGAGGACCGCTTCTTCTACCTCTTGGAGTGGGGTACTATGCACACCAGGGAGGCCAGCGACGTCCTTGAGCTTATAGGAGGGGTCACGGCCAAAGCCATGGCCATGAGCCGTCTGAGGGAGGAGGGCGCATCTCAGGTTTTTGAGCTCTCAAAGAGGGAGTTTGCCCTCAGAAGCATCCACGAGGCGACCCTTTCCCTTATGGAGAACGACGCCGAGGACGCCCTGTTGTCCCGCATTTTGGACATATTTGGTGAGATGAGCCAAAGCAGGGTCTCCAACGTTGTTATACATGATCCCCACTCTATGGGCTATGTCATGTGGGGTGAGAGGCGAGACGGTGGCATAAAATCTACCCGGCGTTTTCTCTGCTCCGCGAAAGAGCCTCTTTTCGTGTCGGAGCTACCTGACTCGTTCGACTCTGACATGGCGTCCGGGATATTCAAGACACTGGGGTTGGACGAGCTGGGCTCCGCCGAGAACCTGGAGGCAGCGGAGAGGGTATTTCTGCTCAAGGACGGGGCCTATCTCATGGGTTACGTGTCAGTGTCCTGTTCCGTTACAGGGGCTAGGTACGGAGATGACCAGGGGCTAGAGACCTTGGCGGCTAGTTCCTCAGTCGCGCTGAAGAGGTGCAGACTGCTTGATGAGGTTAAGGGTCAGAGGGACGAGTTGAACCGACAGGTCAGGATGAGGTCCTTTTTGCAGGAATTGGCCAGCGACCTCCAGCAGATAAAGTCGTTTGATTCGTTGAAGGAGGCTTTAGACCAATCTCTGTCGTTGGCCCTAGGGCTTAAAGGCGTCGACCTTATCTCCACCTCCTTGTGCGATGGGGTACTGCCGGACAGGGTTTTCAAAAGCGACGTTCCGGTGGTGGAGGGCGACTCGGTGTGGGTCCCCTTGAGGTCGGGCAGACAGCTACATGGGGCGATGAGGCTTATTCCGGAGGATATATCCTCCGTTGGAGGAGAAAAACTCGAGCTTATGGCCCTGGTCGGGGCTTTTGTTGCCCCTCGTTTCGACACCATGAAACACTGTCCCGTGGCTGACTCTATAGATCTGGACATCGTGGTGGACAGCATGATCCAAAGAGGTGTCGAAGAGCTGGAGAAAGAGGGGTTCCCCTGTACCGTCCTCATCGGTCCGTCCGACCTGAGCGAGGAGCAATCAGGGGCCTGTTTGAAGGTCATGAAGGCCCTCGACAGGTCGATTGCTATTTTGCCCTTTACCTGGGACGGCGACGTAAAACAGCTCTTCTCTCCGTCCCAGGGCTGGGCTCCGTTCAACCTGGGCTAGCTATTGGGAGGCCAGATAGGAAGCTACGTTGAACTTCCTCTCGCATCCCGTTCGGCTCATGGATCGGACGGTCCCGAATACGGGCCTTCTGGGCCAGGGCCTGTCGTGAAGTCCCATGCACCAGGCTACTCCCACGTAGCCGTTGGGGTCCCTTCCGTCCAAGGCGTAGCGGTCGTTGAGGTATAGGGCGTTTTTGAAGGCCTCCTCCGGCGAAGCGGACCACTGTAGTATCATCTTG
>JAQUTB010000163.1 GCA_028709985.1 Dethiosulfovibrio sp. | reverse complement strand
GCTGGTGAGGGATCCGGCGGAAAGGGATCCGTGAACGGCTCCTGCTGCCCCTGCCTCGGACTGCATCTCCGCTAGACGTACTGTCTTGCCGAAGATGTTCTTCCGTCCGTGTGCTGCCCACTCATCGACGTACTCCGCCATGTTGGACGACGGAGTTATCGGATATATAGCCGCAACCTCCGTAAACGCGTAGGAGACGTGTGCTGCCGCCATATTCCCGTCCATGGATTTCCACTTCTTAGCCATAAAAATTACCCCCTCTTAATTTATGCAGATCGAACATAACTTGTATACCCCATACAAAGCTATCATAACACTATCGACCTTGCCTTGCAAAGCGGACTATCGATGAAGAGCGACGTCGTTCAAACATACTCCATACAAGCCCACTTCGTAGATTATACCAAGGAGAATTCAATAGTCAAAGCAAATCGCCTCTACTTATCCGATAAGGTATAATGGCTCTCGATTTCGTTTTCCCAGAGCGGTAGAGGGAGAGCTCTGTGCGAGTGAACTAACCACGGATAAAGTCACGGGGCATCTAGTCTATAATAATAAATGATAATCTGGAGAGTGTTTTCATGAGAAGGTTGGACGTGTTGTTGGAGCCCTCTTTTTCCGGGACGCCGGTTCTCCGGCCTCAGGGATCCAGGTCTATAGCCGAGATAGGTTTCGGCAACGGGGAATTCCTGGTCCATCTCGCCAAGGAGGAGCCGGATTCGGCGGTTTTCGGCCTGGAGATATCCATGACCTGTGTGGATAAAGCCATAAGAAGGGTCTTGAGGGAGGATATCCCTAACGTCAGGATATTGAGGGGAGACGCCCGTTTTCTCCTTAGGGAGTGTTTTGACGATGAGTCGTTGGACAAGGTTTACATGAGCTTTCCCTGTCCGTGGCCCAAGGAGAGGCATTCCAGACGGAGGGTGACCCACAGGGGATTTTCGGATACTCTCGCCTCTATCCTGAAGATGGGTGGATTTTTTGAGCTCGCGACCGACGAGGAGTGGTACGCTAAAGAGGTCGGCAGGGTGCTGGGGGATCATCCGTGTCTGGAGCTTGTATCTTTCGACGTTAACAGGAGAAGGAAGATCACCACGAAGTACGAGAGAAAGTGGCTCGAGCAGGGCAAGGATATTTTTATACTGGTTTTCGAGAAAAAAGGAGCCTGTACCGTCTCCAGAACTGTAGAAAGGGGTTTTGCGGATATGCATGTGGCTGTGGATCTGTCGAAGGTCACTCTCTCTCCATTGGAGGATAGGTCTTTGAACGTTTCCGGTGGTAGGGATGGGGTCCATTGGACCCTTGGAAGGGTGTTTTTCAACGGGGACGACGCTTGGTTGGTTCAAACTATAACCGCCGATGACGGTTATGAGCAGAAATTTTACCTCCGGGTGGTCAAGAGGGAGAACGGCATCTTAGTGAGGATAGACGAGGCCTCCTCCCCATATCTCACCCCAGCGGTAAGAGGAGCGGTAGAGGCCGCTGCCGCACGACTCTCACTGTCATGAAAGAGGTACGTCCCACCACAGGGATGGTCCTCCAGGCTCTTTTTAACATCATCGGTGACCTGAGAGGTAGATCTTTTTTGGACCTGTTCTCAGGAACTGGCAGGATCGCCTTCGAAGCCTGTCGGAGAGGGGCCGACCCCGTCGTCTCTGTGGAGCTTCTTCGATCTCGTTCTCAGGAGATATGGAAAAAAAACAGCTACGATGCTCACACCCATCTCTCGATGGACGTGAGAAAGGGTCTATCCTGGATAGACAGGCGCAATATGTCTTTCGATTTTATCTTTGCCGATCCTCCTTACGGAGAGGGGTGGGGACGGTCATTGCCGGAACTTCTCGCCTCTAGAGGTTCTGTCCTGGCTGAGGGGGGCCTTATAGTCATAGAGCGTTCGGTGGAGGACGCTCTAGCGATAGTTGATCCCTGGGTCCTCGTAGACGAGAGGAAGTATGGGAGATCGGTCCTTTCCTTTTTGCGCCGATCTAATGAGGAGGAAGAGGAGGAAGTCCGTTGAAAAAGCCCATAGGAGCGGTCTATCCTGGGTCTTTCGATCCTATAACCAACGGCCATATCTACATAGCGGAGAGGGCAGCGGGGTTGTTTGACGAGCTGACCGTGTCGATTTTGACAAACCCGCAAAAACAATCCACCTTCAGCGTGGAGGAGAGAAAGACGATGGCAAGAGAGGCCCTCTGTCATCTTCCCAACGTGAAGGTGGACTCTTTCGCGGGGCTTTTGGTCGATTTCCTTAGACGACAGAAAAGCCGGATCATAGTGAGGGGGCTTAGGGCTCTCTCCGATTTTGAGTATGAGTTTCAGTTGGCTCAGATGAATAGACAGTTGGCTCCCGAGATAGAAACCCTATTTATAGTCACCGATGCCAGATACTCGTATCTCTCCAGCCACGCGGTAAAGGATATATTCAACTTCGGCGGTCCGGTTCAGGATATGGTCCCACCGGGGGTGTTCAGGCGACTGAGGGAGAGGTTCCCAAGGCTTGAGCCCGGTAAAGGCTAGGCCATGTATGGGTGTCTTTTGGATTCTGTGCCAGGTCGTCCGTTTGGAGTGAGCAGCTCCCATAGGTCGCAGGCCCTCAGCTCCAGCTCCATCATTGAGGACCCATAAGAGTATCCTTTGAGGTGGGAGAGCCTGGTGACAAGAGGGAGGCTTGCTTTATCCTTCATCGTTCTCAATAGGTCCCTTCCCCTTGTGGTCGCCGCTATGGGCCTGATATAGGCGGGGCCCTTTCTCTGAAACTCCCTGTTCAGGTCGGGCCCTAGGTTGATCAGAAAATGGATCATGTTTCTCTGAAGCCTCCCTCTGGGATATCTCTTTGTGACGCAGGTCGATATCAGTTCATCCCAGGATGAAGCCCTGAGGGATTGCCTAAGAAACCTGTTCTCTATTCCCTCCCCGAACTCAGCGTATTGCCGGAGCTCCTGAGGGGTCGTCCTTAGGAGCAAGAGCCTCAGATACTCCCAAAGCCTTTCCATCTTCAGGCAGCACCTCCCAGCCTTGATCTGGTCCCTAAGGATGGATGCGCAGTTTTCCGGCATTCCGTCCATGGCGGAGGGATTTTTCTCCCTGATGGCCAACCTTATGGATGTGGCGCTCGGGTGGGATCGGTGCAGCTCTCTTTGATGGTATCCACCTCCTATCCTGGTTATAGGGATGGCTCTTATCCCGTAGCCCTTTTGGGCTATCCTTGTCATGTAGGATATGGCCAGGCTGTTGTTGGGTTGGGACAGTAGTTCCCTTGATCCAGGGTGGATTTTCTCTAACGCCTCGGCCCTGGCCTGTACGTATGATAGGCCGGAATCCAGAAAATATCTTAAGTTGGCCTTGAAAGGATCGGGTTCGTCCACTAGAATGGCAAGGATGGCGTCCAAATCGGCTGGCACGTTCTCCATGCCGAAAGAGATTCTGTCGACCACACCTGTGGCCTCCAGAATGTCCACCGCGCCGTTGGCGAAGACACCTGCGTTGTGGCAGGAGAAGGCCACCGGTAGCTCCAGGACCAGGTCCGCTCCGGCCAGCAGGGCCATCCTTGCGCGGCTTTCCTTGTCGATAAAGGCTGGTTCTCCCCTTTGGAGAAAGTTGGAGGACAGGACGACCACCAAGGGGTCTCCCGACTCGGAGGCTTTTTCGATGTGGTATCTGTGGCCATTGTGCAACGGGTTGTACTCGGCGATTATCCCTATCGCTTTTTGAGACATCAAAAAACCCCCTAGAAGGAATTGATTCGTGGGGAAAACATACGCCATAAAAGGCGAATAGGTCAAGGAGGCTTACAGGCGATATGAAAGTTCTCGTTATCAACTGCGGCAGTTCTTCTCTCAAGTATCAGCTTTTTGACATGGACGGGGAAAAAGTCCTCGCAAAGGGATTGGTGGAGCGTATCGGTATAGACGGATCGAGGCTCAAACACACCAAGACCGGAGCCGATTCTGTCTCCATAGAGACGTCAATCCCGGACCACGAGGTAGCGGTCAAACTGGTCCTGGACGCACTGTTGGACAAGGGACACGGAGTCCTCTCCAGCCTGGATGAGCTCAGCGCCGTGGGCCATAGGGTTGTCCACGCCGGAGAGAAGTTCGCTTGCTCTGTGCGTCTTGACACAGCTGTGATGGATGCGCTCAAGGAGTGCGTGCCTCTCGCTCCCCTTCACAATCCGGCCAATATCACCGGAATAGAGGCCATCACAGCGGCCCTTCCAAACGTCCCTCAGGTAGGGGTTTTCGACACTGCCTTCCATCAGACCATGCCGAAGCACGCCTATATGTACGGTATCCCACACCGTTACTACGACGACTATAGAGTCCGTCGTTATGGATTCCACGGCACGAGCCATTTCTTCGTCGCCAACCGCTGCGCCGAGATTATAGGGAGCCCCATCGAGGATCTCAAGATCATCACCTGTCACCTCGGCAACGGCAGCTCTATATCCGCGGTCAAAAACGGAAAATGCGTCGATACCTCCATGGGGTTCACCCCCCTTGCTGGAGTGCTCATGGGAACCCGCTGCGGCGACATAGATCCCTCCATAGTCAGGTTTATGGCAGAGAAAGAGGGCTCGATTGAGAAGGCCGATGCCATGCTCAACAAAGAGAGCGGAGTCCACGGTGTGTCAGGCATCAGCAGCGATCTCAGGGATATCGAGGACGGAATGGACAGAGGAGACGAGAAGGCGGCGCTGGCCTTTGAGATGCTCTCCTACGGTATAACCAAGTACATAGGGGCCTACGCTGCGGCTATGGGAGGCGTAGACGCCATAGTTTTCACCGCCGGTATCGGGGAGAACTGTTCCAGGATAAGGGAAAGCGCGACCGCCAGCCTGGGCTTCCTGGGAGTCTCCGTCGACGCCAAGAAGAACGATTTCAGAGGCGAGGAGAGAATCATCAGCTCCGACGACTCCAAGGTCAAAGTCGTGGTGGTACCTACCAACGAGGAGTTGGTCATAGCCAGGGACACCAAAAAATTGGTCTCCCTTTAGGCAATAGGACAGGTCATCCAGACCCATGCCTATAACCGCTATGCCCGATTCCTGGCATTTCGTGGCGGAG
>JAQUTB010000162.1 GCA_028709985.1 Dethiosulfovibrio sp. | reverse complement strand
ATGGACGTCACGGAGGAGGAGGAAAGGGATATAAGGGGGCTGAACCTCCTGACGTCCAAGCCGGATATATATGTCGACAACGTGGCGGAGGATCAGATAGGCAAAGCGGAGGAAAATCCACATGTGATCGCTGTTAGAGAATATGCGGAAAAGTTTGGCTGTGAGGTCGTCTCGGTCTGTGGAAAGATCGAGGCAGAGATAGCCGAGCTTGAGCCGGAGGAGAAAAAAGAGTTCCTGTCCGATCTCGGCTTAGAGGACTCAGGGCTTGACAGGCTTGTCAGAGCTGGGTACCGTCTTCTAGGTTTGATCTCGTTTCTGACGGCTGGAGAGAAAGAGTCCAGAGCTTGGACGATCAAGAAAGGTTTTAAGGCCCCTCAAGCCGCTGGAACGATCCATACCGATTTTGAGAGGGGATTCATAAAGGCTCAGGTGGTCTCATATTCGGATTTGGTCGAGCTAGGTGGGCTAGCCGAGGCCAAGGCTAAGGGACTGGTTCGTATGGAGGGCAAGGATTACGTAATGAAGGACGGGGACGTCGTGGAGTTTAGGTTCAACGTCTAACTGTCCATCCAAAATATAGAAGGGAATGGTTTTGATGCAGCAGATAAGTCTTGATGAAATACTGTCCATGTTACTCTCGAGGGTAGACAGCCTGTCCATAGGGACCGAGAACATAAAGAGCAAGGTCAACATAATAGGTAGGGCTCTCTACAAAAAAGGTCTCATCTCGGATCAGGATATAGTGGACGCAGTCAGGGACGAACACTCTCTTCTGATGGACCTTGGTGCCATAAAGGAGATGCCGGAGGATGATATGCTTGCCGCTATGGCCGACAGCCTTCTTCAGTGGCTTAAGGGGGATTCGGAGGCCATAAAAGAGAGCATGAGGGTCTATGAGGAGAAAATGAGGCAGGCTATCGCTAAGGAGGAAAGCAGGCCTAAGATAGACGTCGCTCCTCCCTCCGTCCTTAGGCAGCTGGATCAGCTCGGCGGAAAGGGAAAGGGCGGAAAACTGATCATCTGATCGATGGCTGTTTGAGACCATGACAACCTCAGGAAAAGACGAAAAAAGAGAAAGCCTGTTTTTTAACGTCATGAGATGGTGGATGTCCGTCGGGGTCCGAAATCGGTCGATGGTTATCCTGGACACGCTGTTTTTTGCCTTCGCCACGTGGCTGGGATTCGCTCTAAGGCTGTCGGTCTTCATGGAGGCCTTCTATGGGGATATACTCCTCTCCGGCGGTGTGTTTTCCGCCCTTAACGTGATTTCCTTCTTCTTTGGGGGTATCTATCGCATATACTGGCCTCAGGCCAGCCTTGAGGAGTTTGCGCTTCTCTTCCGTTGCTATCTGGCTTCCTCCGTGGCGTTTGTCCTGACTTACGTTTGGTTGCCTTTTATCTTCGTTCCTCGTTCTTCCCTGGCTATAATGCTCTTTTGCGGCATATTTCTCTCGTCCGTTTATAGAGCTTCTTGGCGATTTTTTCTCGCCACCAGGCAGAAAAACAGATCCTGTGTCAAGGCCGTCATAGTCGGGGCAGGAAACGCCGGTTCGTCCCTAGCCAGGGATCTCATAAGGAGCGGCGATGATCTGCTTCCTGTAGGTTTTCTGGACGACGATCAGGAAAAGCAGGACAAGAGAATAGCTGGGCTTCCGGTTCTAGGTCAGGTGAATCAGCTTGAGGAGTTGGTGGAGAGGGAGATGATCTCGGTCGTTCTCGTCGCCATTCCATCGGCGTCCAGAAAGGTAGTCAGAGACGTCCTCCATCGTCTGGCTTCCATAGGGGTTGAGACCAGGGTATTGCCTAGTCTCAGGGAGATAGCGGGCGGAGTTGTCTCCACCACCATGCTTCGCAA
This sequence comes from Dethiosulfovibrio sp., assembly GCA_028709985.1. Taxonomy (GTDB): domain Bacteria; phylum Synergistota; class Synergistia; order Synergistales; family Dethiosulfovibrionaceae; genus Dethiosulfovibrio. Next base: position 3,221 of record JAQUTB010000162.1, on the reverse strand, counting down.
GGTCAAGCTTGAGGACCTTCTCGCCAGGGATCCAGTGACTCTGGACTGTGCCGCCATAGGTGATCTGATCTGCAACAAGGTGGTCCTCATAACCGGGGCAGGCGGGTCTATCGGCAGCGAGATATCCAGGCAGATAGCCACCTATGGCCCCTCTCGTCTGGTGCTGCTCGGTCACGGCGAACACTCCATCTATTCACTCTGTGAGGAATTCAGGGAAAAGGGGATACCTATACCCTACGATCCTGTCATCGCGGATGTTTCTGACAGATGCGCGATGGAGAGGGTTTTCTCTCGCTGGAGGCCTTCCGTCGTTTTTCACGCAGGGGCCCATAAGCACGTTCCCTTAATGGAGTCCAATCCCAGGGAAGCAGTGAGGGTCAATAGCTTTGGGACATGGGTTCTATCGGACCTCTGTGGAAAGTACCAGGTTGAGCGAATGGTCATGGTCTCGACGGACAAGGCGGTCAATCCCACTAGCGTTATGGGAGCGACCAAGAGAGTAGCGGAGATGATGGTCCAGAAGGCCCAGAGGGAACATCCAGGAACTATGTATATGGCCGTTCGTTTTGGTAACGTCCTTGGCAGCAGAGGTAGCGTCGTGCCGAAGTTTGAGAGGCAGATAGAGCAGGGTGGACCTTTGACCGTGACCCACCCTGACATGAAAAGGTATTTTATGCTCATACCGGAGGCAGCCGGACTGGTTCTCCAGGCAGGAGCGTTGGGTAAAGGTGGGGAGATATTTGTCCTGGATATGGGGGAGCCGGTCAAAATAGTCGAGATGGCCGAAACCCTTATAAAACTTCATGGCTATAGGCCCGGCATAGACATAGCAGTGGAGTTCTCCGGCGTCAGATCGGGAGAGAAGCTCTTTGAGGAGCTTTTCTACGATCCTGATGCGGTAGATCATACCGAACATCCGAAAATCTTCAGGAGCCATCTATCCGATAAGACCCTTCCTGATGGATTTGACGTCGGGAAAGTTGTGGAAATACTGGAATCGGATGGAGACGAGGTAGTGAATCAATTGAAGAGATTGGTTCCAGAGTTTACTCATTCTTAGAACAAATGGAGAGGAGCCCTGAGGGGCTACCTCTCCATTTGTTTGGTTTATTTGCCTTTTTTAATTAAATTGTCTAGCGCCTTCAATAGCGGAGCTATCTCTTTTGACGTTGCCTGTTTTTTCAACGCCTCGACAGGAGAGGTCTTCTTGCCCCAGTAGAGCTCGTTGGCGCTGGGGTCGTGGTTTATTGTGGCTCCGTCCAGAGATAGACCAGCAAAGAGTCCTTTGCTCATGGAGTAACTGTATATGGGGGTGTTCAAGTTTATGTCCGTAGCGGCGGAGGTCCTTCGACCAACCGGACCAGCTGCCACGGAGAACTCCCCACCTAAAGTGAAGTTATCTCCCCTGAACCCCTTCATGCCGTCCTCGTTTATGACCGCTAAGACCAACGCCGTGGACTGTACCCCTATCTGAAGGCCAAAAGAGCCACCCGCTATGTTGTAAAACGAGGGACCGTACCATTTTCCGGTCTTAGAGTCTCTGCGAAGCAGCATACCCTCTCCGTACTGCCCCCCAAACACGAAGCCAGCCTTTACCACCGACGGGAATATGGCTACAGCGACTCCCTTTCCTATGACGTGTCCCATCGTCTCTGCGTCGTCTTGGCTGGACATTCTATTTATCGTGTCTAGCGCTTCCTTTATCCTGGTGTCTGGGGTTTTCCCTGCCCATAGGGGTCCAGCCGCCATTGTCAACGTCAGTAGTAGTGCTGTAATGACTTTTCTCATTCTATATTCCTCCTATTGTGTCCAATACTAGCTACCCCATTATTATACATGGTCATAACCTAAAAGAGACGACACAGCTTCGATCCCATATGATATAATACGAGCGAAATAAGGATCCCTGCGGTGTGCGTGATCATGTCCTACGTCTTGAGCCAACACTCGAGCCATATAAGGTTGATCCGAACCGGTAGATGAGGCGGTTTTCCGCTTCTGAAGCCCAGGCTCGGTAGACCTTGCCTTAGGTAGGATCGGGTCAAGACAATCATGACACGGCACTGTGGGGCTATAAGTTTAGATGGCGCTGAGCTTGCTCGGCGCCCTTTTCGTGTATGGAGGAGGGAATATCATGTCTAATTCACCTATGTGGAATCCGCTCGACAGCGAGGGCTTTATCTTCGATTGGGATGGGGTTTTGGCCGAGACAAGGTTGGATTTTTCCCCTATAAGGGAGAAATACTTCGGCGGCAAAGAGGTGGCCATCCTAGAGGAGATGAAGTCCATGGACGACGAGGAAAGGGAGATGCTCAAGGGGGACATCAAACGGTTGGAGATGGACGGAGCGTCCTCCGCTACCGCTGTTCCTGGTGGATATGAACTGGTTTCCCTCCTTGAGGAGCGGGGCATTCCCTGGTCGGTTGTCTCGAGAAACTGCCCCGAGTCAATATACCTGGCGGCCAGGACCATCGGTTTCAACCTGCCCGAAAACACCTTTCACAGGGAGAGTGGCCACGTAAAACCCTCGCCTGAGGCTCTGTGGATGGCTGCGGACGCCATGAGGGTTTCTTACGGCTCCTGCACCATGATAGGGGACTTTGTATACGACCTTCTCGGAGCGAGGAGGGCTGGAATGAGGGCGATCCTGGTGGAGAGAGGCCAGGAAAAATGGTCCCACTGGGCGGATGGACACTTTCTGAGGCTGATTGATCTGCTGGAGTCCCTCTCGGAGGGGGTTGAGATAATCCCCTGGGAATACCATGGCCTGGCAGAGAAAAGGGGCTTGGATTGGTTGATGTCAGCCTGGAATATCTCGGTCGAGATGCCCTCTCCTATGACCAAGGAAGATCTAGATCTGGCTTTTAATCTCGCGTCGATGGGGGTCGGCAGCTTCATAGCTCCGGAGGAATATCTGTCGGTTGACCTCTGGTGGAAAACGCCCTCGCTTTCCGTGGAGGACCTGGACAGGCCCCAGTGGGTCGCCCTGAAGCGGCTTCTGTGCGGTCGATATAGGATGGTGTCGGTCTTCCAAGTCGGAGAAGGTATTCCCCTGAACGATTTTCGTGACGATCCAGAACGTAGACTGGAGGAGGTAATGGCTTGATCTGCTGGGAGATACCTCTCGCGGAGAGGATGAGGCCATCCAACCTGGATGAGTACGTTGGACACAGGTCGATAATAGCCCCTGGAACTGCCCTCAGAAGCCATCTGGACAGGGG
>JAQUTB010000161.1 GCA_028709985.1 Dethiosulfovibrio sp. | reverse complement strand
GACGCCCACAGGCCATCAGGTCGGACCGTTGAGAAAACGTCCTTTGCCTTCATCCTCAGGATCCTTGAATACCTCCCAGTATTTTGGCAGGTCCGACACCGACTTAAGGTCCGGCACCAGGGGCTCTATCCCTCTTTCAGGGTCCCCTTTAACCACGTAGGCGGGCACGTACCAGCCCTGAGGTGCGTCGGGGTAGTTTTTGCCCAGGTCGACTATCTTTCCCCGCTCCTTCGCCTTGTCCCAGAAGGATATAGAGTTGTCCACCCAGGTCTCCATGGCGAGATGGAGGTCGCCTCTCTCGAGGCCTAAAAAGCCGGGCATCTCCTCTGTGAAAGAGTACCGGACCTTTCGGTCGAACCCCTTTTCCAGGATATACCCCGCGACCCGGTTGTGAAACTGAGCGCTGTCCCAGCTGAAGTCGGTGAATATGACCTCTCTGGCTATAGCCTCCAGACGGGCCGACGGAAAGATCGCTATGGTCGTCAGAATAACGGCGAAGATCGTTTTCAGGTTTCGCATGTATCCACTCCTTGTCTAAAAAAGCCTCCCCTATGGAGAGGACGTCCAGGCCCAAAGATGGGCACATCACAAGTCTACATATTATAATATAACATATTTTCTAAAGTCAGGCCGCCGAACTCATGTAACGAAAATAGATTATCTTGAAACTGATCCTTGACAGCCTTCAAGGCTTAGGGCTAATATAAGGTGCCAATTGAAACTGTGCCTGTAGATGATCGGGAACCCGGTGAGACTCCGGGGCGGCCCCGCCACTGTAACCGTGACGAAACCCTCTGTATCACTGGAGCGATCCGGGAAGATAGGGAAGTAGGATGATCGGAAGTCAGGAGACCGGTCTACAGGAGCAACCGTAGTCTGCGCGGGCGGACCGAGTTGAGATGGGGAAGGACCGTTCCTTCCTGCGTAGTGTCGTACCCAGAGACCGCCCGTATAGGTGGTCTCTTTTTTTATCCCCAGGCCCAGGCTCGTTGGCTGTAACTATCTCTATTTCAGGAAGGTTGATTTCTATGGATCTGGAAGCACAGGCAAAACCGCGACCTTTTCCTCCTGTACCCTTCGACGAGTTTCCACCGACGTCGTACGAGGAGTGGAAGGCCGAGGCTGAGGCGGCGCTGAAAGGAGCTCCTTTCGAGAAGAAACTCTTTACTAAGACCTACGAAGGGATAACCCTGGAGCCACTCTATATGGAGTCCTCCCTGGAGGGACTGACGCTGGATACCCTTCCAGGCCAGGAGGATTATCTGAGGGGAACCTCGGCGGCAGGGTATATCAAAAGGCCATGGGCTATCGCCCAAAGCTGCGACGAGGTCCTGCCCGAAGAATCGAACGGTGCGGTTAAAAAGGAGCTCGCCGGAGGGTCCAACACCCTCCACCTCATACTGGACCGGGCCACCACCTACGGAACTTCTCCCGCCTGGGAGGACGGTGAGTCGGAGCCTAGGGGTCTGTCCCTCTCGACATTGAAGGACGTGGACGATCTCATGGCGGACCTTGACCTGTCCAAGAACGGGATCCACGTCTACGCCGGTCCCTCCTCCGCTCCCCTTCTCGCTCTCCTCGCTGGGAGGGCCAGATCTCAGGGAAGGGCCTCGAACCTCTCCCTGTGGAGCGGATGCGTCGGGGCCGACCCCGTCGGATCTCTGGCCCAGGACGGATCTATCCCCTGCCCAATGGATCAGCTGATGGACGAGGCTGCCCTGACGATCCATTGGTCAAGGAGGTCCGCCCCCGGACTGAAGACCGTCCTTATCCGAGGGGATGTCTATCACGACGGAGGGGCCAACGGAGTGCAGGAGCTGGCCTGTTCCATGGCTACCGCCATAGAGTACCTCAGGGCCATGGAGATAAGGGGCCTGGACGTGGATTCGGCTGCCTCCGCCATGAGGTTCAGCTTCTCCTTAGGGGCCAACTACTTCATGGAGATAGCCAAGCTCAGGGCGGCCAGGGTGTTCTGGTCCCAGGTTGTCAGGGCTTTCGGCGGCAAGGGAGACTCGGCCAAGATGGATATCTTCGCCTCCACCTCCAGGTTCACCCAGACCGTATACGACCCTTACGTAAACGTCCTTCGGGCCACGTCCCAGGCATTCTCCGGCGTCGTAGGTGGGACCGACACCCTTTGGGTGAGACGGTTTGACGACGCCATCCGGCCAGGGACCGAACAGTCCAGGAGGATATCCAGAAACATCCAGATACTTCTCCAGAGCGAGTTTAACCTCACCCAGCCCATAGACCCGGCAGGGGGCTCCTACTACGTCGAGAAGCTCACATCCCAGCTTCTGGACGACAGCTGGGAGGCCATGCAGGCCATAGAGGCCCAGGGTGGCATGATAAAGGCCCTTCAGTCGGGCTACGTTCAGAGGGAGATCGACGGGGTTCTCCAGTCCAGGCTCAAAAAGCTGGACGTGAGGTCCGACCGTGCGGTTGGGACGAACATGTACCCCAACGTGACGGAAAAGCCCCTTGAGGGGACGACCCCGGACCTCAGGGATATAGCTGCAAAGAGGGCGGCCTCGGTGGAGTCCTACAGAGATCTCACCGACGAGGTCCACAGGAAAGACAAGCTCGGCAAGGTCTTGGACTCTATGGCTGGAGAGCCCCAGGGTTTTATGGAAAACCTCATGGAGACCTTCATGGCTGGGGCCACCTTGTACGAGGTTCGGCAGGTACTGAACGACGGATTTTCCGGAGACCTCACCGTTGAGCCTATATCGCCTCACCGATGGACCGAGAGGTTTGAGGCCCTGAGGAAGAAGACCGAGGAAGGGGCCCTCTCTGGCAGGAAGGTGACCATATTCCTGGCAAACATGGGACCGCTGAAACAGCACAAGGGCAGGGCGGACTTCAGCGCGACCTTCATGGAGGTCGCCGATTTCGACGTGATCAGGAGCGACGGTTTCGACTCGGTTGAGGCCGCAGCAGCTGCCGCCGTGGCCTCCGGTGCGACCGCCACGGTCATATGCTCCACCGACGACACCTATCCCGAGCTGGTTCCCCCTCTGGCTAAGGCCATAAAAGAGGGAGCGCCTACAATGACCGTCCTCCTGGCGGGAGCTCCGGCTCCCGAGTTCAAGGAGAGCTACGTCCAGGCGGGAGTGGACGACTTTATCCACGTAAAGGCCAACTGTTACGCCGTTCTGGAGTCCCTCCAGAGGGCAGGAGGAATAGCATAATGTCGATAAAACCGGATTTCACTAAAATAGGGTGTCGCCCTAGGGAGGTAGATCCCTCCGACCTCGCGGCCTGGAGGGAGGAGCTGGAGAGGTCCACCGGCAGGGACTACGACTCCATCGTCGCCAAGACCATGGAGCAGATAGATCTCAAGCCCCTGTATCGCAGGGAGGACGTGGAGGGCCTTGGACATCTGAACTCCCTGGCTGGACTGCCCCCTTTTCTGAGGGGACCTTACTCCACCATGTACGTCACCAGGCCCTGGACCGTCCGGCAGTACGCCGGGTTCTCCACCGCCGAGGAGAGCAACGCCTTCTACCGCAGAAACCTTGCAGCTGGTCAGAAGGGACTCTCCATAGCCTTCGACCTGGCGACCCACAGAGGCTACGACTCGGATCACCCTAGGGTGGTGGGAGACGTGGGAAAGGCCGGGGTGGCGGTTGACTCCATCCTGGACATGGAGATACTTTTCTCCGGCATACCTCTCGGTCAGATGTCGGTTTCCATGACCATGAACGGCGCCGTCCTCCCGGTCATGGCCTTCTACATCCTCGCGGCGGAGGAACAGGGCGTGGACCGCTCCCTGTTGAGCGGAACCATCCAAAACGACATACTCAAGGAGTTCATGGTCCGAAACACCTACATATACCCTCCCGCTGCGTCCATGAGGATCATCGGGGATATATTCTCCTACACCTCCCAGCATATGCCTAAGTTCAACAGCATAAGCATATCGGGCTATCACATGCAGGAGGCCGGGGCCACCGCCGACATAGAGCTCGGCTATACCCTGGCCGACGGTCTGGAGTACATCCGTACCGGCATAGAGGCGGGGCTCGACGTGGACAACTTCGCCCCGAGGCTCTCCTTCTTCTGGGCCATAGGGAAGAACTACTTCATGGAGGTCGCCAAGATGAGGGCCGCCAGGATGCTCTGGGCGAAGATAGTCAAGCAGTTTGATCCCAAGAAGGCCAAGTCCATGGCCCTCAGGACCCACTCTCAGACCTCGGGATGGAGCCTGACCGCTCAGGACCCCTTCAACAACATAGCCAGGACCTGCGTGGAGGCCATGGCGGCGGCCCTGGGGCACACCCAGTCTCTCCACACCAACGCGCTGGACGAGGCCATAGCGCTGCCCACCGACTTCTCCGCTCGTATAGCCAGAAACACCCAGCTGTACATCCAGGACGAGACCAGCGTCTGTAAGGTCATAGATCCCTGGGGAGGGTCCTACTACGTGGAGGCCCTGACCGACGAGCTTATCCGCCGGGCCTGGGGACACATCCAGGAGGTCGAGGAGCTTGGGGGAATGTCCAAGGCCATAGAGACCGGCCTTCCCAAGATGAGGATAGAGGAGGCCTCCGCCAGACGGCAGGCCCACATCGACTCGGGCAAGGAGAAGATCCTCGGGGTCAACTTCCACCAGCTTGAGCAGGAGGACCCTATCGACATACTGGAGGTGGACAACACCGCCGTACGACTGTCCCAGATCCGCAGGCTTGAGAAGCTCCGGTCCGAGAGGGATAACGACAAGGTGGTACAGGCCCTCAACGCCATAACCTACTCCATGGAGACCGGCGAGGGCAACCTCCTCGATCTGGCGGTGAACGCCGCCAGGGCCAGGGCAAGCCTGGGAGAGATATCCGACGCCATAGAGAAGGTCTCGGGCAGACACAAGGCTATCATCCGGTCCATATCGGGCATATACAGCACCGAGTTCGCCGACGAGGACATAATAAAAGAGGTTCGGGAGATGACCGCCGACTTCGAGGTACGAGAGGGTCGACGTCCCAGGATAATGGTGGCCAAAATGGGCCAGGACGGACACGACCGAGGAGCCAAGGTGGTGGCCACGGCCTACGCCGAAATGGGCTTCGACGTGGACGTCG
>JAQUTB010000160.1 GCA_028709985.1 Dethiosulfovibrio sp. | reverse complement strand
CTGAAGGAGGCCGACGTGGCCCTTCTCCCTCTCGCAAAGGAAGGAGGATCCAGCGTGGCGGGCAGCATAGTGAAGAGCCATCTGGACCGAGATTGGACCTCCTTCGTCTTCCCCATGAAGGGAAGGGAGGAGGAAAGGGACGGACTGATACTGGACCAGCTTGAGAGACTGCGCCCCCTTTGGGAGGGAGCCACCACCATAGCCCTGCCGGTCATAGGGGACTCGACCCTCTACGCCACCGTGGCTTGGCTCTTTATGCAGTGGCGCAAGCTGGACCCCTGTATGGAGCTGAGGCTGATCCCGGGAATATCCGCCCACTCACTGGCGGCGGCCAGGACAGGGAGCTTTCTGGCCATGGGAGAGGAGAGGCTGTCGATCCTGCCGGGGACCGCTCCCTATTCCGACTTAAGGGACTCCCTTCACGCCTCCGACTGCGCCGCAATCTACAAACCCTCCGCCCTGGGGAAGGATCTGCCCAGGCTGATGGAGGAGACCGGTCCATGGCCATCGGCGGTTCGGATAACCAAAGCTGGACTGCCCGAGGAACGTATAGAGGTCGGAGAGAGTGCCCTGACCCCCTGCGAAGACTATCTGTCCATACTGATACTTAGACGGCAGGGGGAAGGGGAATGAACCTGAGCTGCGTCTATCTGGACCACCGAAACAGCACCGTATCCCAGAGGTCCGGCCTATGGGAGGACCTGGACCAGCTCAAGGAGTTCGTCGAGGAGGGAACCATCTCCGAGTGTCTGCCCCTCCACACCTGCAACAGGGTAGAGCTGTATATGCTCCACAGCGGCAATGAACTTCCGGTGGAGATCCTTCCCGCCATGCCGCTCTCGACACTAAAAGGCCTCGACGCCGTGGATCACCTCATCAGGGTCCTTCTAGGGCTGGAGAGCATGGCCTGTGGAGAGTCCTTCGTGGTCTCCCAGGTCAAAAAGGAGTACGAAAAGTACAGACACCTGTGCGGCCCGATCCTCAACAGATTGGTCCAGCGATGCCTCAACGCCGCCTCCATATTGAGGACCGAGTTCCATCCCGGCAGGGCCCCGTCCATTCCATGGCTGATGGTCCAGGCCCTCAGGGAACACCGCCTTTGGCCGTCGATAAAAATCCTGGTCCTCGGAGCCGGAGAGATGGGAGAGGAGACGGCGAAGGTCCTGAGGGCTTCCCAGATTCCCTTCTCCATAGCCAACAGGACCGACCACAGGGCAAAGGAGCTCGCATCGGCCACAGGGGGGTCCTTCCTGCCCTGGGACCGGTGGGAGGAGGAGGCCAAGGCCTCCGACGTGGTCATATTCACCACCGCCTCGCCGGAGCCCATTATGGACTGTGGCCCCGACTCCCCTTGGTGTATGGACATGGGAGGATCAGCCCAGGTCCGAGATATGGGAGGTAAGGTTCTGTCCATAGACCATCTGAAGGAGAGGTCCGAGGAACTGCTCAAGGACTACCGAAAGGATCTGACCAGGCTGGAGAGGGAGACCCAGGAGACCGCCCAGGCCATATGGGCGGACCTTCTGACCGTCCAGGGTGACGCAAACAGGAGGCTTGCTATGATGAGGGTGGGGCAGATCGTGGAGAGCCGAGCGGCCCAGACCGCCCAGAAAACCGGGGCCTCGGAGGAAGTGCTCAGACAGATGGCATGGAGCGTGGCGAAGGCGGTCCTGGCCCCGGTTCTGGACAGACAGGGCCCTCACTCGTCCAGGCTATGGCGGGTCCTAGCGGAGGGGGTAGACCATGACTCGTAGATTTTCTCTGATGGCGGCGCTGGACAGCTCCATGGGGCCCGTTCTGGTGGTAGGAGGGGGCTGCGTCGGGGAGAGAAAGATAAGGACCTTGCTCAGCGCCGATTTTCCCGTGACCCTGGTGTCCCCGGAGGCCACTTCGGGGCTTCAGGGCCTGGCCGGCAGGAGGCAGATAACCTGGCACAGGAGGACCGTCACCGAGGAGGACTTTTCGTCCCACAGAATCGCCGTCCTGGCCCTTTCCAGAGAGGACACCCTGTCTGTGATGGCCCTGGTGAAAAGCCCCTGTCTTTTGGACTGCTGCGGCGCAAAAGAGCTTGGCAACTGGTCCCTGGCGGCCCAGTTCAGGACCGACGGACACCTGATAGGGGTCGGCAGCTTCGGCACGTCGCCGTCGGCCTCGGCGGACCTCAAGATGAACCTCCAAAGCTGGCTGGAGTCGGAGAGGGAGAGGCCGATCCTTTTCAGCAGAAAGAGCACCTTGGCCAGGGCTCAGACAATGGAGGCCGCCAGAGCCCTCCAGTCCCTGGGGCTTACGGTGGAGATAAAAACCATGTCCACCTGCGGAGACGCCAACCTGAGCTGTCATCTTTCCTCCTTCGGGGGATACGGCGCCTTCGTCAAGTGTCTGGAGGAGGCCATACTGGAGGGCAAGGGAGACGGGGCGGTACACAGCCTTAAAGACGTACCTACTCTGCTCCCCGACGGCCTAGAGCTGGTGGCGGTGCTTCCCAGGGCCGCCACCTCCGACGTACTGGTATCCTCCTGCCCAGGGGGCCTGGAGGGACTGCCGGAAGGGGCCCTGATAGGGACCGCCAGCCTGAGGAGAAAGGCCCAGCTTCTGAAGCTCAGGCCGGACCTCAACTTCACCCTCATAAGGGGAAACGTAAACACCAGACTGGCAAAGCTGGATACCGGCGAGATGGACGGCATAGTCCTCGCCAAGGCGGGGCTGGACAGGCTGGGCATAAAGCCCGCTATGGCGACAGAGCTTCCCACAATACCGTCGCCCTGTCAGGGAATTATAGCCATAGAGGCAAGGACGGGATCCGCTCTCGCCGAGGAGGCCAGGAAGATAAGCCACCGTCCGACCTGGCTCATGGCCCTGGCGGAGCGGGAGCTGCTTAGGACCCTTCAGGTTGGCTGTCACGTCCCCTTCGCCGCGGTATCGTCCTGGGATGGAGAATCGCTCCACCTCAGGGCTCAGGCCCTTTCGGAGCTAGGTGATTCGGTGGATATGGACATATCGGGGCCGGTCTCAACCGACGAGCAGGCCCAGGACCTGGGCAGGGAGATGGGCAAAAGACTGCTGTCCTCCCCTGAGGCCCTCTCCATGCTGAGGGCGTCGTCATGACGGTATACTTAACCGGAGCGGGATGCGGAGGCCCCAGATGGCTCACCGCCGAGGCCAAAGAAATTCTGTCCCAGGCGGATCAGGTTGTCCACGACGACCTGATCCACCCGGACCTGCTACAGATTGCCCCGGAGGGATGCGGCTTTCACATGGTGGGCAAGAGAAAGGGGCTACACTCTTCGTCCCAGGAGGACATAGAGGCCCTCTTGGTGGACCTGGGAGGTAGGTTTGAGGTCGTGGTGAGGCTGAAGGGGGGGGACCCCTTCGTCTTCGGCAGAGGGGGCGAGGAGGCTCTGGCCCTCCAGAGGGCCCAAATTCCATGGAGATACGTCCCCGGTATCACCGCCGCCATAGGGGGGCTGGGATCCCAGGGGATACCTTTGACCCACAGAGGCTCGGCAGAGACTGCTACCCTGGTGACAGGCCACAGAAAGGAAGACCGAGACGACCGGGAGCTGTGGGAAAGGATGGCCCAAGCCGGTGGCACCAGGGCGATCTATATGGGGGCCTCCAAGGGACGGTCCATAGCCCGGTGGCTTATGGAGTCCGGCGAAAGGGAGGACCTTCCCTGTTCGTCGGTACACTGGGGCGGCTGGGGGCGCTCCACCAGACGAGACTTCAGTTTGAAATCCGTCCCGGAGGACCTGTCCAGCCCGTCGATAATAGCCCTAGGGGACGTGGCGTCTTTGGGGCTAAAGCCCGAGGAAGGACCGTTGAAAGGGCTTCAGGTGGGAATAGTCAGGCCCTACCCAGAGAGCTGGACCACCGCCAGGGAGTTGGAGGCCCTGGGGGCGGACTGCTACTCCCTGCCCCTTCTTAAACTAAAAAGGCTCGAGCATAACTGGGACCGAGATGCCATATCCCGATCGGACTGGCTGGTCCTGACCAGCCCCAGAGGAGCGGCTCTCCTGCCTGAGGCTCTAGACCTCCGTAGGATAGGCGGCAAGGTGGTCTCCATAGGGCCCGGGACCTCCAGAGCCCTCAGGGAAATAGGCATAGAGCCGGACCATGAGGCCGCAAGTCCGACCTCCGAGGGGCTGGCTGAGGCCCTTTCCAGGCTGGTTCGACCGGGGGACAGGGTATGTTTTTTCCGAAACGCCCGTTCGTCCCAGCTGCCCTTTCAAGCCGTATCGACGGCAGGGGCGATTCCCTTGGACCTCAAGGCCTACTCCATGGAGGGAGCTAGGCTTCCAGGGGAGGATGCCTATCGGTCCTGCTGGGAAAGGACAGGGCTGGACTCGGTAGCATTCGGAAGCGCCGCATTGGTGGAGGCCTATTTCGACCTGTTTGGCCCTCTGCCCGAAGGGACCGTCCCTGTAGCCTGGGGGATCCACTGCGCCGAGGCGGTGAGGGATATCTTCAAAAGGGAACCACTGACGATGGAGGAGCCGTCCTATCAGGGGCTGGTTTCGTCCTTAGTAAAACTTAAAAGATAAGCACAGAGAGGATGGCTATCATGGACAACAAGAGCATGTTCGAGACCGCCTGTTCCCATCTGGTGGGAGGGGTAAACAGCCCTGTCAGAGCGTGGAAGGCGGTAGGAGGGACACCGAGGTTCTACGTCAGAGGAAAGGGCCCCAGGGTCTACGACGTGGAGGGAAGGGAGTATCTGGACTACGTCTGTAGCTGGGGCCCTCTAATACTGGGTCACTCCCATCCATCGGTGGTGGAGGCGGTCCAGAGGGCGGCGGAGATGTCCACCTCCTTCGGCGCCCCCTGCGTCCAGGAGGTTATGCTGGCCATGGCGGTAAAGTCGGTGTTTCCCTCCATGGAGAAGGTCAGGTTCGTCAGCTCCGGGACCGAGGCAACCATGTCGGCTTTGAGGCTGGCCAGGGGCTTCACCGGCAGGAACAAGATCGTCAAGTTCGACGGATGCTACCACGGCCACAGCGACTCCATCCTGGTGGCCGCCGGGAGCGGAGCCCGCACATTCGGGGTCCCGAACAGCCCTGGCATAACCGAGGGAACAGCAAAGGACACTTTGGTGTTGCCCTTCAACGACCTTGATAGGGCG
>JAQUTB010000159.1 GCA_028709985.1 Dethiosulfovibrio sp. | reverse complement strand
CTGTTTGGGGTGCTGACATTTACGACCATCCTGGTCGCTGGGGACCTCCTGTTCAAGGTCGCGGAGATGCTGATAGAGAAGGGCATCTCCATGGTGACGGTCCTGAAGCTTTTCATGTACAAACTTCCCTCCGTGGTGGTCCTGACCCTTCCCATGTCCTGTCTCCTTTCAACGCTGCTGTCCTTCGGCAGATTGTCGTCCAACAGCGAAATAGTGGCGTTGAAGGCCTCCGGTATCTCGTTTCAGAGGATAGCCCTTCCAGTTTTGGTTGGGTCGTCCCTGGTGGCCCTGACCGCCCTATTCATGAACGAGACCGTCGTCCCCCTGGCGAACAAAGCCGCGGACAACGTCCTTCGCTACGATGTGGTGAAGCAAAAGCCATCCTTGCTGAAGGAGAGGATCTTTCTCAAGGACGAAAGTGGGGGGCATCTCAACCGTGTCCTCTACATCGGTTCACTGAGGCCCAGAAGCGGAACCATGGAGAACGTAATAATTCAGGAGTTTGTCGAAAGCCGGTTGACCAGGATAACCACCGCCGATCAGGGAAAATGGGACGACGGCATATGGTCCCTATCTGATGGCAAGGTCTTCGCTGTGGAGGACGACGGAAGGGTATCATTTCTGTTTGGCTTCAAGAGTCAGAGGTTGCCCCTTAGCCTTACGCCGACCCAGGTAGCCAGCTCCTCTCAGGATCCTGACTCTATGAGCTTAAAGCAGCTTAAGGCTCACATCAACCTAATGGAGGCCCAAGGAGCCAACCTTGTCCCTCTGTGGGTGTCCTTCCACCTTCATCTGGCCGTGCCATGGGCCAGCGTGGTACTGGCCCTTATAGGAGCCGCGTTGGGGGTAAGGCCCCAGAGAAAGAGCGGCGGTATGGGCATGGGTTTTGGGCTCAGCGTCCTTATCGTTTTCGCCTATTACGTGGTTATGTCCATGGGACGGGCCCTTGGGGAGAGCGGAAATATTCCCCCAATACTGGCGGCCTGGCTTCCGAACATTATCTTTCTGTCCTGCGGTGGTTTTTTGACCGCCAGGGCCAACCGGTGACGGCTATGGCGAGTGGAAAACTGGCCCTGGTGGCTGGAGAGGGGCTTCTGCCGGTCGAGATACTCAAAGGACTGATCGAAAAAGGAGAGCCTCCCCTTGTCTACGCCCTCAGGCAGGATCCGTCGGAGCTGGAGATGCCTGGGATATCGGTGATACATATCAAGGAGCTCAACCTGGTCAAGATCTTCGCCAGCCTCACATTCCGAAGGGTCAAGAGGCTCCTTTTAGCTGGCTATGTCCCCAAAAAGACCATCTACAGCGACTCCATGGACGAAGAGACCTCCGGCATAGTCGGGGGCCTGAGGGATAGAGACGACCATGCCCTTTTAGGCGCGGTGATAGACAGGGTGGAAAAACTTGGGATATCTGTAGCGAGATACGACTCGGTCGTACCGGAGATGATATCCAAAATGGGCCATATAGCCGGCCCTCCCCCTATGGAGAGCGATCTGGACGACGTGGAATACGGCAGATCCATACTAGGCAAGCTCCTGCCACTGTCCTTCGGCCAGTCGTTGGTCGTCTCAAAGAGGGCGGTCGTCGCGGTTGAGGCCATGGAGGGGACCGACCAAGCCGTAATGAGGGCTGGGGCCATCTCTCGCTCCGGTGTCGTGGTAAAGGGGATGAGGCCCGATCAGGACAGGAGATACGATATTCCCGTCGTTGGCCTGGATACACTGAGATCCATGTCAAAAGCCGGTCTGTCCTGTTTGGCTCTCGAGGCAGGAAACTGTCTCATCCTTGGAGGAAGTTCGTTTAGCCAGCTCTCCTGTGATCTTGGGATATCCGTGATAGGGGTGGGACCGTGTCCATCTTCCTGAGCTGTGGCGAGGCCTCCGGCGACTTCCTTATCTCCTCCTTGGCCCTGTCAATAAAAAAGGTCGGTTACACCGGAAGGCTCTGGGGGATGGTGGGGACACTCTCCGAGGGCGCAGGGGTAAAGCCCGTCTACTCCAGCTCCAACCTTCACATAATGGGAATAACCCAGGCGATGGCGGCGGTGTTCAGGTTGAACCGACTGGCCGAGGACATCTGCGACAGGATACTTCGTCTAAACCCCGACTCGGTGGTGGTCGCCGACAGTCCCGACTTTCATATCCCGTTGGTTCGAAGGCTTCGCAAAAAGGGCTACAGGGGAAAGGCGGTGTTTTTGTCCCCTCCGACGGTTTGGGCCTGGCGAGGTGGAAGGGTAGTTCCCTTAAGGGAAATATTTGATCTCTGTCTGCCCCTTTTTGGCTTTGAGGACCGCTATCTAAGGTCAAAAGGTGTTCCCTCGGCCTGGATAGGTCATCCGATGGTCGATTCTTTTGGTCCTCCCTCTCCACCTCCTGGGAATGGGCTCGTCGCCCTGCTACCTGGAAGCAGGGGATCGGAGGTCGAAAAGCTGCTGCCGATACTGCTATCTCTGGCCGACAGGCTGAGGTGTCGTGGCTTGATACCGGTTTTCTCCGTCGCTCCTGGGCTTAACGAGAGGGCAAAAAGTGCCGTGCTCTCCGAGCTCCGTGGGCATGAAACCTTCTATGGCGAGGCCAGGGATCTGCTTTCTCGATCCGACTTTGCCATAGGAGCCAGCGGGACAGTGGCGGTGGAGGCCATGATGTGTGGCCGATTCATGGCGATAATGTACCGAGGTGGACCTTTAGAGTGGTTTGTGTATAAAAACCTTGTCGACCTCAAGTTCGTCTCCATGCCCAACGTCATCACCGGTAGGCCTATTTACCCCGAGTTTCTCCAGGACCGCTGTACTCCAGACGTCATATGGCCCAATATACTGTCTTTTTTGAGGTCAAAAAAACGACGGGAAAAGGTCTACTCAGGGCTGAAGTTGGGCAGGTCCATGATGGGAGAGCAAGGGGCATCCGACTTTTGGGCTAAGGCGGTGTTGGGATCATGAGAGACAAAAGGGTTTCCCTCCTGGTAAACGGCCCAGGCGAACTGTGGGGCTGGGCGAGGCCACTTTGTTCTAGAATGGCCCAAAGGGGGTGGACCGTGTCGATACACCTCCTTCCCTGTCCCTTCGCGTCCGGCCTGGAGACCGAGGCGGCGGTGAAAATTCCGGGCGTGAGCTATGTGCTCAGGCCCAAGGGTGCTTTGGGAACCCTGTCTTGCTTGGTTCGTCATGGTTGCGACCTAGTCGTGCAGCTTGGAGGAGATCTGGCATTCGGAAGGGCCATGGCCTTTTCCCATTCTGTCCCACTTGCCTGCTATACCTACGGTAACAAGAGAGGCCTGTCCAGCTGTGACCTAGTGGCCACCGCTTATGAGTCCATGGCGATTGGGATAAAATGCCCTGTGTTGGTGACAGGTGACCTGGTGGCGGACGGACTGGACATGGACGAGCCCTCCCGTATATGGGAGGGCAAAAAGGGGGATAGACTGGTTTTTTTCCCAGGGAGCAGGCCCTCGATAAGGGAGGCGGCCAGGGAGTATCTGTTAGAGACCCTGTTATCGTTGGGTCACAGAGAAGGCCTTCAGTTCATCTCTTTGTTATCTCCCTTCTCCTTGGAGGACGAGGTTCGGCTTTGGCGGGAATCGGGGCTTAATCCCTTCACCGGTGGAACCGGTGCGGCCTTGGACGGCGCGGATCTGGCTGTTACACAGCCGGGAACCAACACCCTCGAGCTGATGCATAGGGCTGTCCCCGCTCTGGTGGCAGTCCCTTTTTCTTTTATCGGGAAAATACCTTTGAGCGGCCTGGCCGGAATGGCCCTCTCCCTTCCAGGTGGAGCGGCACTGAAAGAAGTGGTCCTCAGGCGAAAGGCGGCCCGTAGGGAGGGATACCTGGCCTGGCCCAACAGGATAGCGGGCATGGAGGTATTTCCCGAGCTGGTCGGGGATGTCTCGCCGTCCCAGCTGGCCGCCGAGATAGACCGATTGCTGGACGATAGACGTCACCTGGCTAGGACCAGGGAAATTCTCAGGACCATGGCCGACAGCAGGACTCCGTCTTCTATGTTGTGCGACTCCCTGGAAAGGTTGATTTGACTATGAATTCAAAAAACAGATCCGTGGACACCTACAGGAGGGTCCTGTCCTACGCCCTTCCCTACAGGAGGAGGCTCTTCTTCGCCCTCCTCTGCATGTTGATCGTCTCCTGTTGTGCGGTTATACCGCCCTGGCTGATGAAGAACGTGGTGGACGACGTCCTGATAAGAAAGGACCTGTTCATGCTCAACCTGGTAGCGGTATCTCTGGTTGTGGTCTACGTGGTGAAGGCCTTCGCCTCCTACGGCCAAAAATATCTGATGACCTGGGTCGGGCAGCGGGTGGTCCTGGACCTCCGGCTCCAGGCTTACAGCGCATCCCAGAGGATGTCGCTCAAATACGTCAACGGCCACAGGGTTGGGGAGCTCATCTCCAGGGTGACAAACGACGCTACCGTTCTACAGTCCACGGTCACAAATGCGGTGGTGGACCTGGTGGTTCAGGGTATCACCACAGTGGGAATGATGGGTTTTTTGCTGTACATAAACTGGCGTCTTACCGTCGTGACTTTCGCCATACTTCCGGTAACGGTCTGGGTCCTTAGCCTGGCCTCAAAAAAACTGCGTCAGGTGGGGCACGATATACAGTCCAGCCTGGCGGGGCTATCGGCTTTGGCCGAGGAGGCTTTGTCCGCTATCCGCATAGTCCGAGCCTTTGCCACCGAGGACGTGGAGAGAAAGAGGTTCGAGGAGCAAAACCTATCGAACTTCCGGTCCCTCATGAGGGGGACCCAGGTCAACGGAGTCCTTTCCGGCGCGGTGGAGGTGCTACTGATATTGGCACTCGCTGTCATCTTCTGGCTGGGCGGTCGTTCCGTTGTGGATGACGGGATGACCCCTGGTGACCTAATAGCGTTTTTGGGCTATCTCGGCTTCATGGCCCACCCGGTAACGATCCTCACCAGGGTCATCAGCCAGCTCCAGCACGGCTTGGCCTCGGCGGAGAGGATATTCGACCTTCTTGACAACGAGGACAGTGTTGAGTCTCCTCCTAACCCGGTCAGGCTCAGGCCTATAAAGGGGGAGGTCGCCTTCAACGACGTATGGTTTCGCTACGACAGAAGCTGGGTCCTGAGGGGAATAAGACGGACC
>JAQUTB010000158.1 GCA_028709985.1 Dethiosulfovibrio sp. | reverse complement strand
TTCCGACTCCACCAGCCTTATAACCTTTTTTTCAAGATCCTTGTTTAAGTCCTGCACCAGACTGTAAAGCTCTAGGTTTTGGAGCGAGATGGAGGCTATGCTTAATATCAGGGCGATAAAGGACAGGGATATATCGTCTATGTGCCCCTTATCCCTCTCACACACCGCCATAAACATCCCCATGATCCTGGAGGAGGTGGACAGAGAACAGAGCATAAGGCTGTAACCGTCGTCGGAGGAGTTAAGGACCGTGGGCTGAGTTCTTCCCAATACCCAGGCAAAAGTGCCGTCCTCTACCAGTCCCTCGTGCTCCTTCTCCAGAAATGGGATCCAGTCCTCTGAGTCACAAAAATCAAGGTAAAAATCCTGGTCGTCCCTATCGACCAGATAAAAAGACACAGCCAGAAAGGGGCAAAGCCTTCTGACCTTGCCGGAGGCGTCGGTCAAAAGATTTTCCTTGTTAACAGACTCCCCGAGCACAGAAGAGCGACTGTTAAAACTCAAAACGGCATCAAGGGAGCCGACGACCAGCTCCCGTTCTCTCTCAAGCGCTTTTAACTTTTCAACAGGATCAATCATCGGAGAAACACATCCACAATCTCAGAGATCTGCCTATCTGCCCTAGAGCAAAGGGTATCCAACACGTTATGAGACAACTCCAACCTCCCCCAGCCATCCTGCTCCATGGCCGGTATCGGCATCATGGGACTCCAGCCGTATCCTGTGGCGAAGGAAAGGCAATCGGCGACGTGGAGAATAGAGCTTTCCAGATCCTCCGAAGAAAAAAGGGGATTATCCTTGTATTTCACTATATTGACCAGATAAGGAGGAACCTTCCACTCTGAAAGGAGCGACGCCCCTAGAAAAGAGTGGGAAAAACCGAAAGACTCCCTCTCGCAGACTGGGAGGGAGACCTTGTCCCGGCAGGAACGCTTTATAATAAACTCAACAGTCACAGGACATTCACCTATAAGAAGCAAAAGGCCTATATCCCGGAGAAGGCCAGCGAGAAAAAAATGGTTATCCGACGGAAGCCTCTTCTCGCCAGCCAAAAGCCTGGCGAAAACCCCGCAGGCCACAGCGTTTCGCCAAAAACCCTCCATATCCAGGACATCCTGGGACAGATTTGAAAAATACCTTATGGCGGTTATCCCTATGGCCAATGTCGTCAGCTCTCGCCCTCCTAGGATGGTAACGGCTCTCTGGATAGAGCCTATTTTGGACGGGAAACCGTAGTATGCGCTGTTCACTATCTGGAGCAGTTTGGCCGAAAGACTTGTGTCCTTCTCGACCACCTGAGCTATGTGAGTGGCGGAGCTTCTGGGAGACTGGAGCACCTCGACGATCTGCCTGTAGGTGTCGGAAAAGGAGAAAAGCCTGGTCTGTTTTCCAACTATAGAGGATATGGATATTCTGGAGAGGTCCTCCATCCTACCCTTCACCTCGTAGTCCAGATGGGCTAAATCAGGGATAACCGAGATGCCTTTTTCCCCTATTTTATTCATAATCCTTATAGTAGCCAACCTAGAAAGCTCCTTTAGGACCGGAGTTCCCCTTCCACATATGGAGAAAAGGAGATCCAGATAGGCGACTCCTCTGGTCAGATCCGAACGGGACATAGGCGGTATCTGAGGCATGGCATCGGGCTCATCGTCTCCCTCCACCTCTACCTCCACGACCCCCCAGCTTTTCAGGAGCTTAAGATGACGGGGCTCTACGGTGGCACCGGACGCCATTATAAACCGCCCTGTGGGGGCGGTGACGTCCTTCTTTATCACCATGCCTTCCTTCAGTTTATCCACCCTGATAAGCGCCATAGTATCTCCTCTTAGTTTTATGATTTAGGGGGGTTTCCCCGACGGCACTATAGTATCACAAATAGCTTAAAGATCTGAGCTCTGGGGCTCAAAATTCGGTATGAGCCAGACAAAAAAACCCAGGGCGAAGACCACAGCACCGTCCAGGGCCAGAATGGACCGGATCGACCATATCTGAGAGATCACGCCGTTCAGCATGAGAGCCAGAGGCATCACCGAATAGGCCACGGCGGTGAGGACGGCGAAAAAGCGGCCCCTCATGTGATCCGGCACCCTCCTCTGGAAGTAGGCCATAGCGGCGGCGTTGACCAGGGCCAGTCCAGCTCCGGCGACAAAGACCGCCACCAGGGCCACAGCAAGGCCCGGCGACAGGCCGAAGGCCCCTAAAGACAGCCCCGTCAGGGCCACCCCTCCGAACACCCTAAGGGAAACCTTTCCCTCGGATATGAAGCTGACCAAAAAGGCGGTCAACACGGCGCCGGAAGCCAACGAGGCCTCGAGATAGGCCACCCAGGACACCGGGCCGTCGAAACCGAACTTCACCATCATAGGGACCGACACCATGAGAGGGGCTGCAAAAAAGTTGAGCCCGCCGAAGAGACACAGATACCCTAGGACATCCCGATTTTTTACGAGCCATGAGAGGGCCTCGGACATCCTGCCCTCCGACGGCCTGACGTCGGGCCTAAGAGGGTTTTTCACCATGCAGAGAAACAGCAGGGACAGACAGAAGGTCACACCGTTTATCCCGAAGGCCCCGGCTGTGCCCAAAACCGCCAAGGCGATGCCTCCAAGAGCCGCCCCTATAACGTTGGACAGCTCCACCACCGACGAGTTGACCGCCGCAGCGGAGGCCAGAGAGCCCTGATCGGTCAGGGCCTCCAGCGATCCGTTAGCGGCAGCCTCGAAAAGAGGCATAAAGGACGAAAGGAGCAGCACCAGTACGTACATGGCAGGGATGGACATAGAGCCCTTAAGGAGCAAAAAGGTCATCAGAACCATCACCAACAGCCTGGCGAAATCGGAGAGGATCATACAGGACCGGCGGCTGAACCGGTCGGCCATGACCCCCGATATGGGGCCTAGCACCACCGCTGGAAGCAGGGTCAGGCCCATCAGAAAGCCCAGGTGCATAGGGCCGTTGGGCCCGGCGTCGTTGACCGCCCACCAGGACAGGGCTATGGTGAAAAACTTATCCCCTATGGACGAGATGAACCGAGCGGCGAAAAAGCGGCGAAAGTCGGGAAAACGGACCAGAGGATGGTCCCTCATGGAAAGGGCCAAGTTATCTCTCCCGTCTGTCCACTATACGGCGGACCTTGCCGGTCCTGCCAAGCCTCTCTATGGTCCTAGGCGGAACCACCGAAAGCCTGAAAGGACAGCCGAAGTCGGCCAGATCCTTAAACTGGGCCGCCCTGGCCTTCAGATCCCTCAAAAAGCTCTCCTCCAGCCCTGGGGAGTCTTTACCCTCAACGATCAAAGTCACCTCCGGCCCCTCCTCCACCACCAACTGATAGACCGGAGAAAGGCCGGAAAAACCGCATATAGCCTGATCCACGTCCTCCAGATAGAGGTCGTTGTAAAGGAGCCTGACCGAATCGTCGCACCGTCCCATAAGGCTAAAACGACGGGAGGTCCTGCCGCAGCCGCAGGGCTCGTCGACCCACTTTCCCCGATCCCCCAGTCGATACCTTACGATAGGGTGAAGGGTTCGCTCAAGAGCTGTAACGTATATCTCTCCGTCGTCGTCTATCTCCACGTGGGCCCAGGAGTCCTCCACGTGGAACTGATCGTGGCGACAGTGGGGACACTGATACCCTATAGGCCCTATCTCCACCGCCCCGTAGGACAGAGACCCGACCCTGGAGGGGGAGAAAGCCCTTGTCACCAGCTCCAAAGAGGACCTAGCCATAGTTTCGCCGGTGTAGAAAATCCTGTCTATGGAGAGGGGCTCTCCGTCCAGCACAGCTCCAGCCAGCTCGATCAGTGTGCTGGTCATTGCCATCACCACCGAGGGCCTTAAATCCCTCAAAAGAGCCAGCGTCTCCGACACAGGCTGATTGGCGGTCAGGGAGAGGATGGAACAGCCTGTCTCCTCTAAACCCCGATTCACCGCCAAAAACCCGGTGTAGAGCGACCCTGCCACCATCAGATTGGCAACCACGTCATCTGGCCCTATGCCTAAGGCCTTAAAACCTCTGCCCAAGGCCTGACCGGACTGGTCGAACTCCGACGAGGCCCACCTTATCCTCCTGGGATGGCCGGAGGTTCCGCCGGAGGAGAAAAGATACCCTCCGCTGTCTGGCTCGGTTATCATATCCAAAGAGGGCGGACAGTGGATCTCCAGGTCGGCCTTCTCCAACCCCGGAACCGAGGACAGCTCGGACAGGTCCCTCAGGGGCAAAGGCACCGAAGCGAACCGATCCCGATAGAACGGCGCCTTAAGGGAGGAGGACAGCACCCGGTTTATCCGCCCCAGCAGCACCGACGACCTACGGGCCTCGTCGAGCCTGGTCAGCCCCAGAAGATCGCCGGCTATATCCTCCCGGTTCACCAGTCGGACCAGGTTCAGGGCCAGATGGACCCCGTCGTGAGAGGCCTTGCCGTCGGCACCGAGTCCCATGGTCCCAGGAAGGCAGAAACGGAGGACCCCGAGCTTCTGGATCTCCTCGACCGTCTCGTCCATGACGTCGTCGGGGACCGCCAGGCCGACGGTGGACATGTAGTAGCCCATGTCCTTAAGGTCGCCCTCAAGGAGCTCCCGCCAGTCGTCAACCACCGACAGAAATACCGTCCTGTTGAGAGGAGAGGGGACAACCGAAGCCCCTCGTCCCAGGATGACCGTATGACCACGGCCCTCCCATATCCTCCTGCTGCCCTGGGTCTGATCCCAAAAAGCGCTTTCCCTCTCCTTCCTTATATCAACCGCCTCGTCCAGGGAAACCCGCTCCTGGGGCATAGAGGACTCCAGGGACGAAAGCTCCCGGTGAAGCATCTCCCCTACGGCCTCCCCCAGGGCCTGACCCTGGATGAAGATGTTCTGACAGCTGGTGCAGGCCCTCTGCTCCCACAGGGCCACGTCCATGGCGAAACCCTTCACCGCCTCCTCAAGCTCAGAGGTAGAAAGCCCCTCCCTCACGAGCCCCCAGCTTATCTTGGGGCCAAAGGCCAGCACCTCGGTCCCTGGAGAGGTGATTCCTCGGTAGGTCTTGACTGCGTCCTCCCCTCCGAAGAGCAAAATACCGTCGAACCGGCGACCGACGAGGTCCATCATCTCGCCGTTGTTGTGGCTCCATGACGTCACAGCTATAGAGCTGGAGACC
>JAQUTB010000157.1 GCA_028709985.1 Dethiosulfovibrio sp. | reverse complement strand
GTGAGATAGTTCGGGATGTCTGTGAAAGTGGTGCCTCCACTGGGCTATCTCTTCCCTTATCTCCCTTGCCTTTTCCCTTATCTGTACGAGCATAAAAGCGCCTCCTATCTT
This sequence comes from Dethiosulfovibrio sp., assembly GCA_028709985.1. Taxonomy (GTDB): domain Bacteria; phylum Synergistota; class Synergistia; order Synergistales; family Dethiosulfovibrionaceae; genus Dethiosulfovibrio. The sequence continues at coordinate 5,036 of JAQUTB010000157.1, read as the reverse complement.
AAAGTGGACTCAAACCTGTCGATGGTGGAGGGTGATATCTTTGGCGTGAAGGAGCTTACCACCATCACCACGGCGAAGTTGACTATGAGTCCCACAAATCCCTCGTGAAGCCCCATGGGAGATGGGACTCCCATGAACTTTATGGCCACCACCGTGGCGAGTCCAGCCAGAAGTCCTGTCACTATTCCCGCCTTCGTGGGCCATTTGGAGAAGAGGCCGAGAAAAACCGCAGGGAAGAACTGGGTGACCCCCGAGTATCCCACCAGAAGAAGCGACACCAGCATTGACGGTGCGAAGATCGCCAAAAGCACCGCGAGCACCGTCAGGACCGGCACCAGTGCCCTTCCTAGCTTTGCCACCGCCATATCCTCCATCTCCGGCATGAAACCCTTCTGGATCACGTTTCTGGCCATCAGGTTGGAGGACGTTAGGATGAGCCCCGACGACGTCGATATGGACGCTGCCAGACCTCCTGCCCCTATAAACCCTGCCAGAAGCGGGGGAAAGTTGTTGACCAAGGCTATAAGCATGGCGTGGTCCGGCTTGGTTATCGTTCCGGCAAAAGAAGGATCGACTCCGGCCTTGGCCGCACAGGTAAAGCCCACGACCATTATGGGGATCATGGTGAGGGAGTAAAGAGGCAGTATCGTTGCGTTCCTGCGGACCACCTTCTCGCTCTTAGCCGCGTAGGTCGCGGTGAAGATGTGGGGCCACATCCAGAAGCCGAGGCCACAGATGAGGGACACCGATGCGACCCAGAATATCCCCAGTCCTGCGCTGTCCGGCAGGGTTAGGTGGTTGGGCTTGATCTCCTGAAGGATCTCCCACACCTTCGCCGTTCCACCGAAGAACTTGTTGGGGAAGATGAACCCTATGGAGACCATACCAAAGAGCATTATTATTGCCTGAAGGAAGTTGGTCCAGCCGATCCCCCTGAGCCCCGAGACGTAGACGAATATCACCGCAGCGATGAAGCTTATGATTACAGCAATCTGCCAGGAGATAGCTCCTCCTGACGCCAGTTGAACTATCATCCCAGCCCCCATTATCTGAAGCTGGAGGTAGGGAATGGAGAAGATAACCCCTATGAAGGCCACGAAGACTCCCAGCCAACGGCTCTCGTATCTGTCCGCTATAAAGTCGGGCTGGCTTATGTACTTTAGCCTGGAGCCCAGCCTGTTTATCCTGGGCCCTATGAAGAAATAAAGCCCATATGCGATGGATCCGTAGGCCATGGCGTAGACGATGCTCATTCCCTTGGAATAGGCCCATCCCGCCAGACCTAAAAAGGCGAAGGCGCTGTATATTTCAGCCGCCGCGGTGGTGTAGAAAAGGAACGTCCCGAACGAACGACCTCCAACGAAATAGTTCTCCATGCTGAAGGCCTGGTTTCGCCCCGCCAGCACTCCCACTATCGTCGTGACTATGAGCCACCCGAAGATTATGGCTATGGAGATGGTCATCTGTTCTCACCGTCCTCTTTTTCCCTGACGATGTAGGCATAGGTCATCAGGCAGGTGGTGATAGGGACCATCAGGCCGGACCAGAATAGGATGAACGGAACCCCTAAAATAACCGGACTCACCCGGTTTGCCAGGTTCAACACAGGGGGCATATAGCCCGCCACTATCAGCGCAAAGCACCAAAGCACCTTACGCTCCCCTCTTGAAAGACCCACAATAACACCTCCGAATATGATATAGAATAGTATGCACTATATCACGGAGGCGATCTTTAGGGAACCCCGATTCACTGAAGAGATCTAAAGCAAACTTTTTTCACTATATGACAGGTGATTTGGATTTTTTTATGGATATTTTCCATAATATTAGGGCTGTTGGGGCTATGACGAGCTGCCCCCAGGCTATAGCCCTCATGGCTCCCGGCGTCCCTAGATACACCGACAGGGCCCCTATTATGAGAGGCGACAGGGCAAACCCTAGGTCCATTGACAACATGCCTATGGAGGATCCCTTTGGCATCAGCCTGGGGGGGAACACGTCCGGTATTAGGGCCAACATCACGGGGAAGCCGAACCCCATCCCGCATCCGTACCCCACAGCGGATAGCGTTAAAGTAAGGGATGTATTGGCCTCAAGCGCCCCGGTCAGGGCCACTGCCATGATCATTATGGATACGCATCCCAGTAGATACCTTGGGATGTTCTTTATAAATTGGCCTCCAAACACCCGTAGGACAATACAGGTCACGGCGTTAACGGTATAAAAAAGGCTTGCGGGGAGCCCTTTCTCCCTCACAGGCAGGGACAAAAACTGCAATGTCGTCGAGTTTAGAATCGAGAAGGACGCCAGCGTGAGGATCATCGCCCATATCCCCGAGGTCTTAATACAGTCGCCCCAACCTCCCCAGTCATCCCTATCCTGGTCCTGCCTCAGAGACTCCGGCGACGGCAGTCCCCTTCCCGCCAAAGTCGCTGTCACAGTCAGTATGGCGGGAAGTAGCAGGTAGGCTATTCCCAGATCGCGATTCAAAAGCCATTCCCCTAAGGGAACCACCGTTATCTGCGGCAGGACATAGGCTATGCCCAGTATGGCGAAAAGGGGCCCCCTTTGGCTCTCCGGGATGACCAATCCCTGAAAAGTGGAGATGGCCACCATGGAGATACCTCCGACCATCCCCAGCCCAACACGGAAGGATATCATCCCGGGCAGTCCCGGTACGGCCCAGATGAACCCAGTTGAGACGACGGACAGGACTCCCGCCAGCAACAGGGCTCCACTGAATCCCCACCTCTCCGTGGCCCATCCTCCGATAGGGCGAGAGAGAATGGCTGCCAAGTTCAGGGCGGACATGGACCAGCCTATGGCCCCTATGGAATAGCCCCTGGCGGCGAGGATTATGGGGAACAAAAATCCCACAGCCAACATGGCCTGTATCAGGTATGCTCCGGTAAAGCATCTCCAGAAAAGCCTCTTCATCTTCTGATCATTCCAAGCATCGTTATCGTGGCGCTGGCGGCTATGCCCGACGCCATGGGAGGCAGCCATACGTGAAATGAGCCCGATGCCGCCATGGCAGCCAGTCCCGCCCCGTTTGCCGCGAGGGCCCACCGAGGCGACAGCCGTTCGGGCCATATCACCGCGACCACAAGAGGAATAAAGGTCCCTGCCCCTCTGAGGCCCATGCTCAGATAGCTCCAGTGGAGAATTTGGGATCCCTGGACCGCACAGGCCATGATTCCCGCTGAGGCCACCACCAGTGCCACGGCCCACCGACTCATGGTCAGATCCCTCTCGCGATCTCCTTTCATGAGCGGGATCAGACCGTCCCTGACCAGATTTGTCGCTATCCCGAAGGAGAGTCCAGCTCCGGCCCCTATGAGGGTTATCAGCATAGTTCCCCACATTGCCCCCGATAGGACCGGGTTGAAGTTCGACATTATGAAGTGGGGCAGGGCTGAGGCCGGGTCAACTGATACCCCGGAGGCCCTCATAGCCAGACCTATGAGAACACCCATTAATCCAACCGGTGGGATCAGTATGGCCGAGAGGATGGCTCCTCTGACCGCGGTCCTCTCGTCGGAGGCAGCGAAGACCCCCTGGACGTATATCTGGGTGCAGAATACCCCTGCCACCATGGATAGTAGGGCGTTCCCGTCGGTGACCAAGCTTCCCCCGAACGGATTAAACCAGGGATCGACAGGGAGCGCTCTGAAGAGTTCCACAGGCGAGGCAGTGGACCAGGCCATGGCGGCACAGAGGGCCATAGTGCCGTACAGGGCCACCATCTTTGCCTTGCCGATGGAGCTGTAGCTCTTGAGCCCCCCTGAATAGGTGAATGCCAATATCAAAGAGCCAAGGAGCAATGCCGAGATCTCCGGAGAGATGGGCAGGACCGTCCGAAAAAGGGCGGCCCCAGCCAAAAACTGGGCCACCACCGACAGAAAAGTCCCGGTAGAGGCCGAGACCATCGAAAGTCCGCTCATGGCTCCGCCGTAGTTTTTGGAGAGAAACTCCGGCACTGTTACTAGGCCGGATCTCCTCAGAGGACCGGCGAACCATATCCCCAACACGAGACACCCAAGAGCGGCTCCTAATGTGAACCACCAGGCCGACAGTCCTGACACGTAGGCCATCTGCACAGTTCCTATGGTCGATGCCCCTCCCACTATGGCCCCCATTATTATCCCGCTCACACCGGTTGCTCCTGCGGACCTTCCAGCCACGGAATAATCCGACGAAGAGCCCACCGATCGGGCGGATCTGAAACCTAAAAGCACGAAAAGGCCCACCATGGCCCCTAATCCCACAAAAAACAAAGCAGTTCCCTCCTAGCTGTGAATCCGTAGATTGTAGCACTTTCCGTTGACATACCCCCTCTGTCTTCCTATAATTCGCCGTATAGATACCCTATGAATCTAAAAGATGGTGGTGTAACTATGAACATGGGAAAGACGTTGCGGTGGCTTTTTCCAGGAGCTCTGGCGATCCTCTTGGCAGGAGTCCTGTTTGGTCCGAGGTTCTTCTCCTCTCAGGGGGACGTAAGGGAGCCTATAACAGTCCGTCCGGTCAAGTCCATGGTGCTTAGCCCAATAGACGGGGCATGGATAAGGACTATGCCCGGAAGGGTTCAGGCATCTCGGAGGGTTGACCTGGCCTTTAGGGTGTCCGGTCCGCTTATAGAGCTCTCGGCCAAGGAGGGAGAGCAGGTCAAGGCAGGGGACGTTTTGGCCAAGATAGATCCACGGGACTTTCAGCTCGCCTTGGACGGGGTCAGAGGGTCTCTCTCCCAGGCCAGGGCTACCCTTGATGCCATGAGCAGAGGTGCCAGGCCCGAGGACGTCCGATCGTTGGAAGCCCAGGTGGCCTCAGCCAGGGCCAGGGCGGAGGAGGCGGAGGCACAGTTCAGCCGGTTTAAGCGGCTCTACGAGGCCAAGGCCATCTCTCAGTCCGAGTTCGACCGCTACAGGACCGCCAAGGACGTGGCTTCTTCGTCCCTCATGGCGGCTCAGCAGGAGCTTCAAAAGGCAAAAAAGGGGGCCAGAGAGGAGGACATTCGGGCCATGGAGTCCAAGA
>JAQUTB010000156.1:699-5172 GCA_028709985.1 Dethiosulfovibrio sp. | reverse complement strand
GACGTCCACCCCACAGAAAGGCAGCCCCTAAGGATGCGGCGAGCCCTTTCAAGGTCGCTCCCGACCCTTCCACCTGAGCTATAGACCGACTTCGCAGGAGGACCAGGCCCGCTATAACCGCTATCGTCGCGGACAGGGTCATGACGGTGACCGACTCTCCAAGCAGAGCCACCGATATGACCGTCACGAACAGAGGATAGCTACAGGTCACGGCGGTGGCCTTCCCCACGCCGATAGCGTCGATGCCTATGAAGAAGAGAAGGTCCCCTGCCACGTTGGCCAACAGCACCGCCGAGGCCAATCCAACCAGTATGACCCAGCTGGCACCTTCCATAGAGCCCTCTCCGGCGAGCCAGAATATTATCAGGGAGCTTCCCAAAAATCCGAAGGACCTTATGGCGTTCATCTTCTCCATGAGCACCTTGCCCATGCCGAGCTTGTATATGACAGGGACGGTCCCCCAACATAAAGAGGCCCCTAAAGCGAAAAGTATACCTGCGGTCTCCATCGAGCCACCTCCATTTCGCATCCAAACTCCGGTCATTATAACCTAAGGTATATTCAAAAACGTACAAGATAAAGGAGGCAAGCCCAGATAAAATCCCATACTGTGGGTGGATAAAAAAACACAGGAAGGGAGCATACGACGATGAAGGATATCGAGATTAGAGACGTTCTGGAGGACATCAGGAGTTGGACACCTCACGGAAGTTTTCCAGGAGTGTTCACCGAAAAGGTCATAGCAGGGGAAACGACCGACGGTTCTGCAACCTGCCTTTTGGTCAAAATCGACGCCAATATGGAGATAGGTAAACACGTACACGAGGATAACACCGAGATACATTACGTGCTGGAGGGAACGGGAACCTGCGTCCTGGAGGGGACGGAATTTCCCTATTCGCCGGGGGTCTTGGCGGTAATGCCTAAGGGCCGACTACACAGTGTCAGCAGCGAGAGTGGGCTGAAGCTACTGGCGATTTTCACCCCTCGCCTGTAACCTCAGCCCTAACCGAGGCCCTGTAGCTCTGAGGGGATAATCCCATATATCGTCTGAACTGATGGCACATCTGGCTTTGGTCGTAGAATCCGGCGTCCACCACGACGTCCATCATGGAAGCGGCGTCATCTCTGAGTAGGGTGCGGACTAAAGACACCCTCAGCGAGATCTTCCACGACCTAAAAGAGATGCCCCATCTACCGCGAAAAGAGTGGCTCAGCATGGAAGGGCTGAGCCCTTTTTTCTTCATTTTATCTCTCATCTCTTCATAGCATAGATCGTATCCTTCCACACCCTCATGATTTTCCGCGATGGGAGTTATGCCAAACCGTTGTCCATATTCAAGGGACAGAAGATCTCCCCAGGAAAAAGGCTCCACCCTGGGGCTGAAAATCCTGTATGACAGCTCGGTATCGGTCTCGACAATGTGAGGACAAAGAGGAGGTATATAATAAGCCATTCCCTTCGAGAGAGGAACTATACTCCCTCCCAAGACGAGCCAGCCACGTCCCGACAAAACTTTGCCGTGGCAGGGGTGGATATGGACATGCTCAGGGAAGGAATCTTTTATCATGGTTCCATATACGATCTCTCCACATCGACATGAACTTACTTTCACTTTCCTCAAGCAAAAACACCCCTCTCTGCCCTATATATTCTTGGCAAACTCAACCTATCATGTAATTATAATCATTTATTAGCCATAAATATTCCTCTTCACGGCATCTTAATCACAAACAAACTTTAAAAAAAACACAGACAAGGCAAAGTATTTATCTGCTTATCAACATAAAGACAATTCAGTACACATATATTATGACACATAGGGCTAACATAGACTTTAAACTAGCAGTTTAATAAGTCATTTGTTTTTTACTATTCAACTATAAAATACCTTCATATATTATTATTGTAAATAATAATATCAACATATCCTTGATCCTTTTGAGCGATTGCACTTCCAGCATAATGTTTGTAAGTTTTTTTCAGATGTTATACCACCTTTAGATAATGGAATGATATGATCTATTTCCAATAGAAGGTTAGGTTCATCTCTTATTGATAAACCACATTTTTGGCAGGAGTAGTTATCTCTAGTTTTAATCATTTCTCGTAGTTTTGTTGTCATTAGGGCCCTTTGGCCTTCAATGCTTTTTCTGAGTTCTATTAAATTACTTAGATAATCAACCAATTTATCTAAATTTTCTATATTTAATCTTATGTCGCTTTTGACCGAGCTATTACCTCCTGCTGACACGTATTGAAATGTATAGGTGGGAAAATATAGATCGCTAAAATCGATGTCTTTGAATCCAATTTCCCTGATTAATCTTTCTTTGTTATGGACATATATTGATGTTGGGATAGAGCTTTTGATGTTTTCTAAAATGGAATCTCTTTCCTTTTTTAGTAGCACTTTGCCTTGTTCTGCGGCAGCAAAGTTATTTAACATGTTTTCTATGGTAGATAACGTTTCTTCTGTTGGCTAAGTTGAAGTATTTACATAGATACTTAAAAGGCTGATTGCTAGCATTTTTACAGATAGCCAAAGAGCAATTGTATGTTTGATTGTTTTTTGACTCAACTCCCCATTCACTTCTTTTAAATTTATACGAGCTATTATCCATAATTTCACTTTCACCGTATTCGTCTATTCTAAATTTTTTACCAAAAGACTTTAAGTCTTGAATGTGACTATTAAGATCATTGCACTTAGATATGTACTCACCAACATCTTGCTTTATTTTATTAAATGCTTTGCTTTTATAATATAAATTACAATAAAATTTATAAATCAAGCCTTTTAGCATATAAACCATGGTCCCAATACCTATAACAATAATCAGAGGCTTCGGGATAGCTTCTAGTATCTTCACTAAGTAACTAAAAAATAAAATAAGAATAAAGATGTAAAACTTAAGGTCATTTTTTCGCATACATATCCTCCTGTATTATTTACTCTATGAAGAGCTCTTCTTAGCTGGGCTTATGAAAAATGGGTAGGCCTCCCTTCGGATTTATTCTGATGCCATGATATAACGTCACAATAAACTAAGGAGCTGCTGGTTTAGGAGCTAAATCGGCAGAGCAAATGAACGGTTACGACCCTGGAATTAGGGCCTCTTGAGGCTAGGTTTCTAGTAGCTGGCTTCGTTTAAAGCCCAATATGCGTCTGTGCCCTTTAGTTTTTCGTTCTTTTTAGCAAGATCTATAGGGAGTTCACCAGAGCCAGAAACTTTTGCTTTTGGGTCAGCTCCAGCTTTCAGGAGTACTGTTATCACCTCAGGGTTGGAGTTGTTGTATGCTGCCACATGTAGCGGGGTTGCGCCTGCCTCAGCTTTAGAGTTCACGTTAGCACCTGCTTTAAGAAGTGCCGTTATCACCTCGGGGTTTTTGTTGTGCGTTGCTGCCGCATGTAGCGGGGTCAAGCCATACTCAGTCCTGGCGTTCAGGTCTGCTCCTGCCTTGAGCAGGGTTGTTATCACCTCGGGATTGTGTGTACTGTGTGCTGCCGCATGTAGCGAGGTCCATTCATCATCAGCTCTGGCGTTCAGGTCAGCACCCGCTTTTAGGAGTGCCGTTATCACCTCAAGGCTGGAGTTCCAGGCTACTGCCTGGTGTAGCGGGGTAGAGCCATCATCAGATCTGGCATTCACATCAGCCCCTGCTTTAAGGAGTGCCATTGTCACCTCGGGGTTAGGGTTGCCTGCCGCTACCACATGTAGCGGGGTTACACCCTCCCCAGCTCTGGCGTTCACGTCAGCCCCCGCTTTCAGGAGTGCCATTGTCACCTCGAGGTTGGGGTTGCATGCCGCTGCCGCATGTAGCGGAGTCCTACCACCATCCTCCTCCTCAGTCCTGGCATGCACATCAGCTCCTGCTTTAAGTAGTGCTGTGATTACCTCTGGTTTGGGGTTGTTTGCTGCTGCTATATGTAGCGGGGTTAAACCATACTCAGTCCTGACGTTCACGTCAGCTCCAGCTGTAATTGCTGCCTGAATCTCTGAGGGAGAGCCTACTATACAGAGGTTTATAAAATCGCTATTGCTCATCTTAGATAATCCCATAGACGGCAAACACGCCACCAGAGTAGCCACCATTAGCCAACTTACGATTCTTATTTTCATGTCAATTACCTCCTTGGGGTTGTTTTGTGTCGGATATTTTAAGTATATCACCACAATGCCCCTCCTAAACCTCATCTATGCCGTCCTGACTTTTCTAGGTAACTTCTCGGAACTTTCGTGTCTTATGCCAGGATTTCTTGACCCACTGCACCGTAGCCACTGCTTTGAATGAAATTGCCCTGATTACACTACCAAGCAAAGGCCCCTATCGGTGATCCAGTAGGGACCTTCGCTTTTAGAACGATACAGGCTTCTTTTACGTCAAGCCGTTCTTTGATCGCCTCTTGGAGGAGAAACGATGTCCATACGGACGGTTATAAGCACTATGGCTTCCCCCTTTTTCAGCTG
>JAQUTB010000156.1:0-689 GCA_028709985.1 Dethiosulfovibrio sp. | reverse complement strand
CCCCCTCTCTGCCTTACATATCCTTGGCAAACTCAACCTATCATGTAAGCCACAATTATATTGGAAGAAGTCGGAGCTGTCACATGGTCACCGTCACGTTCGGATACATATAGGAATCCCTCAAGAGCCTCTTTAGCACGAGAGACGGCTTCTGATTCAGACTTCCCACATGTGAAGCACCCTGGAAGGTACGGGAACTCCACGGCGATACCGGCTTCGTCCTTTGAAAATATCGCTGGATATGTACGCATATCCTTGGTTCCTCTATTGGCCACAAAGATTCCCCCTCTGAGAGGCAGGCTCAAAGGCCTTTATGGGGTCATCGTAGAACATGTTTGAACATGCGTCAATGGAGGCTAGGGTACACCGCATTTTTCGTTGGTACAAAGATAAGAGAATATTCTATACTTATATTACACAGGAAAGGGGGATTCTATGCTTACAATAAGACTGGACGAACAGCTCTCTTCACGACTCGAAGCTCTGGCGAAGAAAACCGGCAAGACCAAAAGCTGGTATGCCAGTAAAGCTATCGAAGACTATCTTGATGACATGGAGGACTACTATCTCGCTGCTGAAGCTATTGCCTTGAGCATAAAAAAAGGGGCTAAGCCGGTAAGCTCCGAAGAAGTGAGGCTTGAACTTGGCTTGGACGATTGATCACGACCTTGTTGCGATAAAGGATAGAA
>JAQUTB010000155.1 GCA_028709985.1 Dethiosulfovibrio sp. | reverse complement strand
CAGAGCACTCCTGTACAAAGTCCTTCGACATTCTAAGTATATCATCATTGATGACGGTAGACAATCTATTCCTTTTTATGTTTCCATGGGAAAATCGCCTTTCCATAGCGCAGGGATAAATATCAAGGTTTGAACTAACGAAGATTCCCCTTGAAAAACAATTATGACCACTCATGGCGGCAAGGACCTTGCTTTTAATTATTTTTCCGCTAAAACTATTTTTAGTTATGAGTTTTTCAGTTAAAAGAGAGTCGTTTATTTGATCTAGCCCCCCTCTACCAACCAATCGTACTAGGTCGTATTTTTCATCTAAATTAAATAAGTCTGTGTCTTTGGTTCCTATCAACACATTGGAAAGTTTAATGTGTTTCACCGTTGTATCAATCCCTTTTTCCCTCAAAATACGTAACCCCTCACAGGTTGACTTGTGAGAACCGATAATCCCAGTGACTTTATCGTGTTCCGAAGGGATATACGAATACACGGAAGTAAGGATCTTGGAGATATTGTTTTGTTTAAAAATATTTATCCATTGGTTGTTTAAAAGAGTGCAGTTTGTAAAAATATCTATTTTGCTAAAGTGGCCGTGTAAAATGTCGAGCATTTTTTCTAACGTAGTGCCCAAGACAAGAGGTTCCCCCCCTATTATTTGCAATCTAGAGATTTTATTATGTATAAGTTCATCGACTACATATAAAAAATCATTGAGAGTCATATCGATAGCTGTAGGATGCTCTCCTTCGTAGCAATGACAACACCTTAAGTTGCATTTTTCAGTAACTTGAATCCATGCAAAGTCAATCTTGTGGCTGGCTTTAATATCGCATGGAGTTGTTTCTTTGCGTATATTTTTTTCAATCAAAAAAGTAGTTTTTTTGTCAAAATTAAATAGAAGGCCTTTGTTGAAATCATATATAGCGTCTTTTGCATCTCCATAAACTAATAACGTTTTTTCGTTAATCCAGTGATGCATTAAAAACACCTCTCAAAGTTAGCAATTTGGGTACGTCAAGCCTGATAATTGAAGATAGTACGATGTTGTGTGCTATGTCTTGAGCCTATCGTAGGGACGCCAGAAATCATGGGTAGAGCTATCCACCTGAGTCAGAGAAATAATCCTAGTAACTATTCAGTAGCCCCATCCAGAAATAGAATCTGACCATCGAGGGCCATAGACATAGCCTCGAATACATTGATCGAGTTATTCTTCGCCGTAATGAGGAATGACATTATTTTGGCATAGTCACTAGCCCCTTCCGAGGTTCGAAAGCAGCCCGATATTTTAAGCTTCGCCTTGAAGTTGCGGATGTTTCGCTCAGCTTCGTTATTGTCGAAGGGGACCACAAAGTCCCTTGCATAGAGCAGGATCTCCTCCTTATGGTCTCTAAATCTCCTGGACTTGCCTTTTTGGGGCCTGCCTCTCGCCCCCTTTCCAGTCGGTAAGGGGGCGAGAGCTAGACCGGAGGCAAGCAACTCATCGAAGGGCTTATCGATCCTGTTGCGACAGCAATAAGGTGAAAAACGGTCCTTACCGGCCGCGATAAACTCCTTCTTTCATGTAGGCGTAGTTGCGGTTACAGGCCACATGAGCCCAGCGGAGTCCTTTATCTACTCGAACTCCTGTTTCGTCAAAATGGGGCAAGGAGAGAGCTTTGACCTTCTACTTTATGACCCCCACAGATGGGGCTATGGATACGGCCCCTATGGTGTTTAGGACGGAGACCAGAGCGGTAGTCTCTGGACGGACCATGGTGGATCGTAGCTAACCCCTTATCGTCTCACAGGACAAGGGACATATACGCTTTATTGCCTGATGCTTTTCTATCGTCGTCACCAGCTTGGTCTCTATTACGTATCCTGCACCGCAGGAACCTTTTTCAGCGGTTCAGATGTCCTTCTGGTCGCAGCTCTCGCACTGTGAGGGCAGATGCTCTACGATTTTATCCGGCTCATGGGGAAGCTGAAGGGCACTTCCTTTATGGCCTTTCTGGGCCCCTTTACTCCTGTGGCTTTTCTTCCGGGAGCTGGTCTGGCTGTTTTATTCAGGATGGCCTTGAGCTCTGCCATACGAGCTTCCTGTCTATCAAGAGTCTCGCTTAAGGTCTTGATTATTGCCTTGAGAATCTGGTTTTCCTCGAAGAGCTCTTCATAGGTGGGCTTCTGAAACATGGATAGGGTTCCCTTTAGATTTATTCTGATGCCATGATATCACGTTGAAATAACCTAAGGAACTGCTGATTTAGGACCTAAATCGGCAGGGGGACTGAATAGTTAAGGTCCCCCTTAAGTATGGTGCTAAATTTCATACAAAGAGACAGGAAGGTGGTATATATTTTCTTCATCTCTTGATTTCATCAAACAGAGAGAGCACCATTGTTGTTGTGCTATGCGATTTTTATTGAGCTCAGAGTATATTTTCATCATTTTATCAATGCAATCAGACTCCTTGATGTTGCCAATGACCACATCTTCCCTTCCTTGGCAAAAAGAAATAGAGCCATCAATGTCTATAATGGGGCTTATTGTATTTGCATAATCAAAACAAGTCTTGCTGGACGGAGGCCTCGTTTCTTCTAGTCCTTTAATTTTAAGGTTGTTCAAAGAACAAAAATCCTGGATTGAGCTTATTGAGTCACGAGCATTGCCACAATTATAATCTACATCAAGAGACTCTTTTAGATGGTCATTGATTCCCTTAAAAAATTTAATTTTGGTAACATAGACATCTTTTATGTTGTTTTCGTTTGCAAAATTAACGTAATTAAATAAATTACCTAGATTTCTTTTGTTTAGTGTGTAGTTTAAATATAAAACATCAGGGCCCCATTTTTTTGCCACTAGTGCTATGTTGTTTTTGACATTGTCAATATTTAGATTTTTCTGAAGCCCTTCTAGGTCTTTTTGGTCAAATCCGTCCAGTGTAACACCCCACTTTATTTCTTTATTAAAAAAATAATCTGGTAAATTTGGTGAAAAAAGCTTTCCATTGGTTAGGATTCTTAGTTTTAAGTCAGGCTTTTTAGTGATGTCATCAATAAAATTAGATAAATAATTACATGTCAAGGGCTCCCCAGTTCCGATTGATATTTTTTTAAAGAAGTTGTGATCATTAATCCAATTGGTTAAATATGAAAGCATCTCTTTCGTTATTTCTTTGTTTTTATTTACATGTTTTCTAGTGAAGCATTTACTGCAAAAGCAGTTGCATTTATATGTTAATGTTATAAAAATATTATCGAAAAACATCTACGGCACCCCTCTTAAAGTAATAATTCAAGAAAATGTTTAATTATGAGAGATATGATTTTGCTTTTTATGTTTATTGGTTTCTTTCTTGATTTAAGGGCTTGCTCTATCTTATTGCTGTTACTTTGTCTAAAAATAGATGGCGCATGGTAACTGTTCCGTAGCCCCAGCCAAGAATAAAGTTTGACCATTAAGAATCACATATATGGTCTTGAAGATGTTATTCGAGTTCTTCGCCGTGATGGTGAACGACATTATCTTGCATAGTCTCTGCCCTCTTTCGAGGTTCGAAATCCGGTCAATTTGATAATTACCCCAAGGCCCTGGCGACAGGGGACACCTAATCTAGATACAAAAGCCACCGCTAATCCTCAAGCTCTTTTGCCGCCTCTTCCCAGGGGACTGAGCCGTCGTTTTCGGCTAAAGCCTTGAGGGCAAGCTCAACGTCTAGTTTGTCCTCAAGGCTTTCTAGTCTCTCCTCTTCCTCTCGTGAAAGAATAGGTTCATCACGGCGGTTTCTCAAAATCCTTCCTCCTTCTTCCTCATACAATGCAACAGGTCTCTAGGGCGAAATCAGCTTATGTCTCAGCTTGGCTCTTCCTGATGCTTTAAGCTAGACGTTAGCGGACGGTCTATACTCGCTTCCTATAATCATACCTCAAGGTGTATATATGAATTATAGCTTTTTTAGGGGAGTGTGTTTGGATTTTTTAGGCAGAAGGAGGAATCTGTATGGTCGATAATCGTGTTTGTCCGGCGGTTGTTGGAGGAGGGGAGCTTCTTTTTCGGCTCAAAAAAGTCTCTCCCTGCCTGGAAAACTACATGGAAAAACTCATAGAGACCCGGTGGTCCGATCTATGGATGGGAGACCAGATCCCCGAAACGGTGGAACACTCAGGGCGACATTCCAAGAGGATCATGGAGATAGCGGGCAACGTCATGAGATCTCTGGACAGAGGAAAATCCCTGGGCGAGGGCCGTTCCAAAGATCTGTACATGGATAGACCTATCCCCCTGGCGTTGCTCATATCGGCCATATACCTTCACGATATCGGTCACACCGCTCTAACCTATCCTGTAGATCTTAAGTCCGAAAATGGCGATGTGTTCCCTCTGTCTCTTTTCCCCTCGGCGGTGAGAGAGGTCCATAACCTTCTATCCGCTGAGATGCTCCGAGAGAGGGCAGAGGGTCTTTTCCCCAGCCCCGACGAACTGGAGGGCTTTGAGGCTGAGGAAGACAGCAGCCATGAACTCAGAGATTATCTGGAGATCTTAAAGAACCTGGTTCCCGAAATCTGTGCCGGGCACAGGGGGTATGTCAGGCTGGACGACTATATCCCTGCGAAAAAGAAAAAATCGGTCTGGGCGGTTGGAAAGTTCCTTATGGGTAAGGAGGGCTTTAAAAGTACCCTGATCCCGGTGGCGTCCAGGCTGGACCGTTTTGCCGATATTTTTGACAGTAACTTGATCTCGAAAGGTGAGGTTTTAACGGTAACAGCTCTCCTTCGGGTTTTCGATGGTTTTGACATCCAGGCTGATAGGGTGGTGGGAGAGGGCCACCTTAATCGGAGGATGGAGATAACCGCCTACGAAAGTAGGGCCCTACAGAGCCAGCTTCCTATATACTCGGATGTTTTGAAGGGCATCCTCTGCGAGCTGGATGGCGAGGCTATCTCGATGTGGTCCTGTATAAAGGAGCTGTGTGTTCTGGCTGAGAGCATGACTCCTGAAAGCGTTGACAGGATAGGACGACTCTGCAAGGCCATATATCCCGCCATGTTCGATCACATGAAAAAGCTTAAGGGAGATAAGGGCTTTCAGATCCTTTTTGACAGGGAAAACCTCCTTACTGTCCATGCTCTTTCTCTGGTCAACAGAATCGCCTTTAAATGGGAGCAGATTATAGGCTCCTACGGATACCTATCCATAGAGGCGGTGTGTCCCGTTCCGTCGGAAATGGATCT
>JAQUTB010000154.1 GCA_028709985.1 Dethiosulfovibrio sp. | reverse complement strand
CTTCTATCTTGCGTTGACAAATTTGCGACAGGGTTTATGCTTTAAACCGTTATCCAGTATGCAAAAAACAAAGAGAGAGGTCCGCATTTGATGCAAAAAAAACCGACGGTAGAGCGCAGTGCCCTAACCTCACTGATAGGACCCTTTTCTCTTCTGCTGCTGTGGTGGTGGGGATCCAGCAGAGGACTGTGGAGCCCTTTCATAATCCCCTCCCCGGAGGAGACGGCCAAGACCCTTCTGTCCATGTTGAGCGACGGCAGTCTTTTGGAACACGTGACGTTCAGCCTGAAACGGATCTTAAACGGCTTCCTCCTGGCATCAATGTTGGCCATCCCAGCCGGAATCCTCTCGGGCATGTCTCGGGGCTTTCAGAGCCACTTTTCGTCCACAGTGGGCTTTTTGAACCACGTCCCTCCTCTGGCCCTCTTTCCGCTCCTGATGCTGTGGTTCGGCATAGGGGAGGCGTCCAAGACCGGCATCATCTTTCTGGCATCCTTCTTTCCCATCTATCTGAACAGCCTAGAGGGAGTACTGACGGTCAACCACTCTCTGATCGACGCAGCGAGATCCTGCGGAGCGTCACTGCGACGGGTCTTCATACACGTGATCCTTCCCTGCGCCATACCTGGGATAGCCACAGGGATGAGGCTAGGTCTCAGCTACGGCTGGAGGTCTCTGGTGGGGGCGGAGCTGGTGGCGTCGTCGTCGGGACTGGGGTTTTTGCTCAACAAGGCTGAGGTGTTCGCCAGACCGGACCTCATGATGGCGACGTTGATCACTATGGGAGCGCTAGGCATGTTTTTAGATAAAACTATGTATTTCCTTACTATGGGCAAAACAAGCTACATAGCAAGAATAAGGAGGAGATAGTTATGAAAGTCAAGGAAAATATCTTTTTGACAATCGCCATGATTGTGATAGGATTCACTACATCGGTCGAGGCATCGGAAAAGGTTGGCATATCGGTGATAAAGGCCCTTATGAACGTCCCCACCGCAGTGGAGCAGGAGCTGAAACTGTTCCAAAAGCACTTCGGCGAGGACGTCTATCTCTCCTTTTCTGAGCTGTCCGCCGGGTTTCGCCAAGCCCAGGCCATGGCGGCGGGACAGATCAGGTTCGCCAACTGCATGGGCTCGACGTCCCTGCTGGTGGCGGCATCGGGGGGATTGGACGTCAAGATCCTATCGGTCTACAGTCGCTCTCCCAGGGCCTTCATGATACTGACGAGGTCCGAGAAAATAGCCTCCGTGTCGGACCTGAGAGGGAAGAGAATAGGTGGACCTAGGGGAACGGTCCTCCACCTCCTCCTGGCCTCAGCCCTGAAGAGGGACGGCCTCTCCATGGAGGACGTCGAGCTCATCGATATGCCCAACGACAAGGCGGCATCGGCGCTTTTCTCAGGCCATGTCGACGCCGCCCTCGCGACCGGTCCTGTGGCGATAGGGGCGCTTAACAGAGGGGCGAGGTCTCTGACCGACGGGAAAGGGCTGATAGGGGGATTGGCCCTGGTCGCGGTGGACGGGAAGACAGCCCGAGAAAAGCCGGACCTGATAGACTCCTTCCGAAAAGCCCACTCCGAGGCGGTAGAGACCATAGATAGGGATCCCCGATGGGCCTGGGGGCTTCTATCCAAGGACAGCGCCATCTCGAACGAACTGATAGAGGCATCCGTGGAACTGTACGATTTCTCGCCGAACATAACGTCGGAGGACCTAGAAAAACTGGAGGAGGAAATAGACTTTCTCCAGGGATTGTCCATAGTGAAGGGAGTAAGCCTGGACTCGCTTATCCTTCGATGACGACAGGAGGAACGATCGTCTTGAGGCAACACACCATAGTCATGTGCATGGGTAGTTCGTGTTTTTCAAGGGGCAACCAGGAAAATCTCCAGGTGGTTAAGGATTTCCTGAGCGAGAACGGCCTGGAGGAAAAGGTTCTGCTCAAGGGAAGCAGATGCGAGGGAGAGTGCCTTAGGGGGCCCAACATAACCATAGACGGCAAACTGTTCAACGGGGTTGGACCGGATAACATACTGGAAATTTTGAAGAAGACCCTTCTGGGAGGCGTTTCATCGTGATATCCATCACCAGAGACCCCAGTTCCTTCGCCATATACACGGTCGAGAACGACTGTCAGGACTGCTATAAGTGCGTCAGAGAGTGCCCGGTCAAGGCCATAAAGGTGGAAAACGGCCACGCTCAGGAGATAGCCGAATCATGCATAATCTGCGGCAGATGCGTCGAGATCTGCCCTGTCGGGGCCAAGAGGATAAGGGACGACCTCACCCCTGTCAGAGAGCTTCTCAGGTCCGGCAGACCAGTGTACGCGTCCATAGCCCCATCCTGGGTCGGGGAGTTTGCCGGGGTTTCACCATCTCAAATGATACAGACAATAAAAGCCCTGGGGTTCAGGAATGTGGGCGAAACAGCACTTGGAGCCCAGGAGGTATCCGCGTCTTTAGCCTCCTTTCTTCGTGACGCAGGGCCAGGCCTTTACCTGTCCACAGCCTGCCCCAGCGCGGTTGAGTACGTCAGGAGATATCTGCCCCACCTCACCCGATGCCTGACCCCTGTTATGTCGCCCCTGCTGGCCCATTGTAAAATCCTGCGTGAGCACATAGAGCCGGACGGAGCGGTGGTTTTCTTCGGGCCCTGTATCGCCAAGAAGGAGGAGGCCGACACCCACAAGGACATCCTTGAGGGAGCCCTGACATTTAAGGACCTGAGAAAGTGGATGGAGGAAGAGACGGTAGACCCCCTCTCCTTTAAGGATAGGCCGATCGAGTTTTTTCCCCAAAAAGCGGAGGAGGGCAACCACTACCCGGTAGAGGGCGGCATGATCGACACCATCAAGGCTTCGGGGGACTTCTCCCACGTCCGTTTTCTGACCGTCTCGGGGATATACTCCATCAAGAAGGCCCTGGACAACGCTGATCCGGGCAGTTTTTCATCGCCGGTTTTCATGGAATGCCTCACCTGCGCCGGGGGCTGCATAAACGGACCGGCCTCGTCGAAAGACAGGGACGGACTCTCGAGATGGATGGACGTAAAGAACTTCGCCGGACCGCTGGAGAAGGCCGCAGGAAGAAGCGAGACGGTCAAGGTGGCTGAGTTCTACTACCCCGAGTTCCCCGATAATGGGGGGATAACCGAGGGACAGATAGCCCAGGCCCTGGCCAGGGTCGGCAAGAGGACCAAAGAGGACGAGCTCAACTGCGGCGGATGCGGCTACGACACCTGTAGGTCCTTCGCAAAGGCGTTGGTCCTCGGACGGGCAGAGGAGAGCATGTGCGTATCCTATATGAGGAAGAAGGCCCACAAAAAGGCCAACGCCATGCTCAGAAGCATGCCGTCCGGGGTCGTCATAGCGGACCAAAACCTGGAGATAGTGGAGTGCAACGAGAGATTCGCCACCCTGATGGGAGAGGAAACCTACACGCTCTACAGCGTCTCAGACGGCCTAAAAGGAGCTCGGCTCAACAAAATAGCCCCCTCCTTCGCTCACCTCATGTCGGGAGTTCTGGAGACGGACCAGGACGTACACTACGACCACTTCAGGATAGGGGAAAAGCTCTTCGAGATCACGGTGTTCTCCATAGAGTCGCACTTCACCGTCGGAGCGGTCATCCTGGACGTCACCAGGAGGGAGATTCGACGGGATCAGATAGCCCACAGGGCCGATCAGGTCATAAAAAAGAACCTAGCAACGGTCCAGGAGATAGCCTGTCGACTTGGAGAGCACATGGCGGAAACGGAGATCCTCCTGAGGCAGATAGCCGAGGGGTACGGATCGGAAGGGGACCTGCTTGAGGGCAGGAAGATGTAGCGTCATGCAGGGACCTCTCTTTCTCGAAATAGACGTGGCCCAGACCGCAAAAGAAGGCCAGTCCATATGCGGCGACGTTTTCATGACCCAGCCAGCTCAGGAGAAGAACAGGATCATCTCCGTCCTGTCCGACGGCCTCGGAAGCGGGGTCAAGGCGAACATACTGTCCTCGATGACAGCCAGCATGGCCCTCAGGTTCATAGCCAGCGACATGGATTTTCTCCACTCAGCGGAGATCATGATGGAGGCCCTACCGGTGTGTCAGGTCAGGAAGATCAGCTACGCGACCTTCACCATAGTGGACAGCGTCCTAAAGGGATGGACCAGGATCATAGAGATGGACAACCCAAAGACCATATTCATAAGGGACAACCAGCTGTTGCCCCTGGTCTACAGGGAGGTCGAGTCCCCCAAGTGGAGCCAACGAAAAATACTCTTTTCAGAGATCCTGACCAAACCGGAGGACAGAATAATACTCCTCTCCGACGGGATAACCCAGTCCGGCATGGGGAGCCACGGCTATCCCTTCGGCTGGGGGGAGAAAGGATGTCAGGAACTGGCTCTTAGCACCATCAAGAGAAAGCCCTACATATCGGCTCAAGAGCTGTCCGACCTTATTTTGGCCGAGGCCCTGTCGAAAGAGCCGCTTATGAAATCCGGCGACGACATGACCTGCGCCGTCATGTACTTCCGACGTCCCAGAAACCTGATACTCCTCACAGGACCTCCGTTCGCAAAGGATAAAGACGGAGAGTACGCCTCTATGCTGGACGATTTTGACGGGACCAAGGTCGTATGCGGCGGGACCACCGCCGACATAGTTGCTAGAGAGCTCGGAAGATCCATAGAGACCGACCTCATGACGGGGGCTTCCGGCATTCCCCCCCTGTCGATCATAAAGGGTATCGACCTGGTCACGGAGGGGATACTGACACTGACGGAGGCGAACAAGATACTGAAGCATCACGAGGGTCTGGACAGGGACAACCCTGCAGCCAAACTGGCAAAGCTGCTGTTGAACAACGACGTCATACAGTTTGTCGTCGGAACCAGGATAAACGAGGCCCATCAGGACCCGTCCCTTCCGGTCGAGATAGAGATAAGGAGAAACATAATAAAGACCCTGTCCAACACGCTGAGAGATAAGTACCTCAAGAAGACATCCATCCGCTACATATAGGGGACATCTAAAGGGGACCTCTAAAAACTTACACTTGAGTCCCCTCGGAGAGACCGTCCCGCCTGCGCCCTGTCTCGCCCAGACGTATTTTCGACCTGCCTGTTCCGTACGAACCGCCTCGGAGGGCACGTCCTGTGCCCCCTCGGCTTGGGGCGACGTCCTGTCGCCCCATTCTACTACACGACGGCAGGTCGAAAATACGGGCTCGAACGGGC
The DNA here is from genome assembly GCA_028709985.1 of Dethiosulfovibrio sp. GTDB lineage: Bacteria > Synergistota > Synergistia > Synergistales > Dethiosulfovibrionaceae > Dethiosulfovibrio. The sequence goes on along the minus strand of JAQUTB010000154.1, from coordinate 10 downwards.
TACGTCGGAA
>JAQUTB010000153.1 GCA_028709985.1 Dethiosulfovibrio sp. | reverse complement strand
GTTGTAGGTACACTCCAGAGTAGCGGGCGAGTCCTCGGGCTTGCCCTGGGTTCCAAGGGCGTCCACCGCCACAATTTCCCCGTCTATCATGATTCCGTATGAGATCGACGTGTGTTTTTTCGGTAGGCTGTCTCCCACCATGGATGACAGTCTGTTTGTAAGTTCGTTCATCGTTCTGTGGTCTTCCTTTCTACGATTGGGCTATGTCCCTCCAATGGTGGCATGAGACCGACCTCCCTGGCTCTATTTCCTCCAAAATCGGCATTTCCTTGGAGCATATATCGCTGGCGTAGGAACATCTTGTCCTGAACTTGCACCCCGAAGGGGGGTTCATAGGGCTCGGGACCTCCCCCTCCAGCTTGATCCTGGAGTCCCTTCCCTCGAAGTCCGGGTCCGCAACAGGTATGGCCGATATGAGGGCCTTGGTGTAGGGGTGAAGGGCATGGGAGAATATCTGATCGCTCGTCCCAACCTCGACCAGACTGCCCAGGTACATTATCCCGACTCTGTCCGATATATGCCTGACCATCGAGAGATCGTGGGATATGAACAGGTAGGTCAGGTTCTGCTCCCTCTGCAATTTTATCAGGAGGTTGACTATCTGGGCCTGTATGGATACGTCCAGGGCCGATATTGGCTCGTCGCAGACGATAAACTCCGGGTCCACCGCCAGTGCCCTGGCTATCCCAACCCTCTGCCTCTGTCCTCCTGAGAGTTCGTGGGCGAAGCGGCTGGCGTATTCGTCTCTGAGCCCCACCTTTGCCAGTATCTCAAGGACCTTGGCCTGTTTCTCTCTCTCGGAATACTTAAAATGGACGCCTATCCCCTCGGCCACTATCTCGCCTATGGTCATCCTGGGGTCCAGCGACGAGTAGGGGTCCTGGAATATTATCTGGGCGCTCTTCTTGAAGGACATGAGGTCCCTGCCAGTCAGGGCGGAGATATCCTGGCCCTTGAAAAGTATCTGCCCCGATGTGGGCTCGTAGAGCTTCAGCACCGTCCTGCCGCAGGTGGTTTTGCCGCAGCCCGACTCTCCCACCAGCCCCAAGGTCTCTCCTCTGTCTATGGAGAAGGATATGTCCTGTACCGCCTTCAGGGTCCTGTTTTTCCCCACGGAAAAGTGTTTCGAGAGGTTTTTTACCTCCAGGAGTTTTGTCATGGATCACGCCTGCCTTTCGTAAAAGGTCTCCACTTTTGGAGCCATGGGGTGTTGCAACCAGCAGGACACTCTGTGCTCGTCGGACAGGGTGGTTTCCTTTGGCATCCTCTCTTTGCATATGTTCATGCAGAACTCGCAACGAGGGGCGAAGGGACAGCTGGTGAGGGGCAGTATCAGGTCCGGCGGCGTCCCCATCAGGGAGTAAAGCTCTTTTTTCGTCTCCCGTCCGGGCTTGGGAACCGAGCTGAGCAGTGCCCAGGTGTAGGGATGACGGGCTTGGTGGAAGATCTCCTCCACCGTCCCTCTCTCTATAACCTGACCGGCGTACATGACCTGGATCCTGTCGGCGAAGTTGGCGACGACCCCAAGGTCGTGGGTGACCAGTATGATAGAGGTCTCCAGCCTGTCCTGAAGCTCCTGAAGGAGGTCCAGTATCTGGGCCTGGATCGTGACGTCCAGGGCCGTAGTGGGCTCGTCGGCTATTAGAATTTGAGGCGAACAGGCCAGGGCTATGGCTATCATGACCCTCTGCCTCATCCCTCCTGATAGCTGGTGGGGATAGGCGTCTATCCTCTTCTCAGGGTCCGGTATCTTGACCAGCTCGAGGGTCTTGATTGCCTCCTCCCTGGCCTGGGCCTTAGTGATCCCCTTGTGGAGTATCAATGTCTCCATGATCTGCCTTCCACAGGTCATGGTGGGGTTCAGAGAGGTCATAGGGTCCTGAAATATCATGCTCACGTCGTCCCCTCGGTACTGCCTTAGCCTCTTTTTCCCCATGGACAGGACGTCCTCGTCGTTAAAGGCTATCTTAGACTGAGGCTTTATCTCGGCGAAAGGGGGCTGAAGGAGCCTCATCAGGGCCTTGGCAGTGACGGTCTTTCCGCAGCCCGACTCACCGACAAAGGCCAGGGTCTCACCTCTGCGAAGCTCGAAGTCGACCCCTCTGACCGCTTTGACCTCTCCTGCGTAGGTGTTGAAGGAGACCTGAAGGTTCTCCACTTTTAGTATGTTATCCACGGCGATCTCCTACTTTCTCAGCCTTGGGTCAAGGGCGTCTCTGAGGCCGTCTCCCAGGAGCGTGAAGGACAGCATGGTGAGGGCTATCATCAGGGCTGGGAAGAACATCTGGTAGGGATAGAAGGTGAAGGACGTCTGGGCCATGGCCGCCAAAGCTCCCCAGCTGGTGTTAGGGGGCTGTATCCCGAGTCCGACGTAGCTTAAGAAGGCCTCGGAGAAGATATAGCCCGGTATGTCGAAGGTTATGGAAACTAAAACGACGCTGAGGACGTTGGGGATCAGGTGTCTGGTGATAATCCTCCAGGGGCTTACCCCCAAAGCCTGGGCCGCTAAAACGTAGTCCTGGCCCTTTATCTGGAGAACCTGGCCCCTCACCAGTCTGGCGGTGCTGCACCACCCAGTCAGGGTCATGGCCAGTATGAGGGTGAATATGCCCTGGCTCTGTAGCACTACCGACAGAAGGATGACCACGATCAGATAGGGCACGGAGATGATTATCTCCACGATTCTCATCATGATATCGTCGGTCTTTCCCCCCAGATAGGCCGAGATCCCGCCGTAGAGGCAGCCTGCCACCGAGGATATAAAGGCTCCCGCAAGGCCTATTATCAGAGATACTCGACCTCCCTGACATACCCTGGCGAACATGTCCCTGCCCAGTTTGTCCGTTCCGAACCAGTGTTTAAGGCTGGGGAACTGGTTTCTGGCGGTCCTGTCGACCTCCTCGAAGGCGTAGCCGCTTATGGAGGGCCCAAAAATTACCATAAAGCCTAATAACATCAGGATAATCAGGGCGACCAGGGCCATCTTGTTCTCCTTGAACCGTCTCCAGACGTCCTGGAGGTAGCTGACCTTGGGTCTGGCTATCCTCTCCGCCTCGGAGATCTCCGGTCCTACAATTACGAAACTGTCGTTTGTGGCGTTGTCCATGGCGGCCTCCTAATCCCCAGCCAGACGGATCCTGGGATCCACCAGCATGTAGACGAAATCGACGATCAACTGCATGACGACGAACAGGGCGGCGTAGAACACGGTGGTTCCCAGGGTCATGGAGTAGTCGTTGTTGTTGATGGAGCTGATATAGTAAAAGCCTATCCCAGGTATGCTGAACATCCTCTCTACCACGAAGGCGCCGGTGAATATGCCGACTATCCTGCCCGCCAGAATGGTTATAGCCGGAAGCATGGAGTTTCTCATGACGTGTCTGGTTATGACCTGGAACTCGCTCAGTCCCTTGGCTCTGGCTGTGAGGATGTAGTCCTGTCCCAACACCTCCAGCATGCTGGACTTGATGTACCTAGCGTAGGTGGCTATGGTGCCGAAACAGAGGACTATGACCGGAAGCACCATGTGCTGAGGTTTTCCCCAGCCCGACGTGGGAAGCCAGCCTAGCTTGACGGAGAAGAAATACTGAAACAGCGAAGCCAGTACGAACACCGGTATGGTTATCCCCAGGATGGCTATAAACATGACGAGGTAGTCGGGCCAACTGTTCTTGTAAAGCGCCGCAACTATCCCCAAGGATATGCCGACTATGAGGCCTACGATCAGGGCCAATCCTCCGACCGCTGCGGAAACCGGTGAGGTCTGGATTATGGTCTCGCTGACCGACCTGCCGGCGTAGACGACGCTCTCTCCCAGATCTCCCTTGAGCAGGTTTTTCATGTATATCAGGTATTGCTGAAAAAGAGGCTTGTCCAGGCCGTACTTGGCGTAAAAGTTGGCCTTGGTCTGCTCCGGCAGGGCTCTGGCAAGGCTGGCCAGAGGATCTCCCGGGATGGACCTCATCAGAAAAAAGGTCATTGCTATGACAACCAGCAGGGTTAGGATCATGTAGGAGATCCTCTTTAAGATATATTGAGCCAAGATAAGCTCCCCCTTCCTAGAGAAAAGAGACAACGTTTTGGACGTTGTCTCTTTTTTTTCGATCTTACGGGCTTTTGGTTTTATTGCCTGCCGGTGGTGTACATATACTTGTAGCCCATGCCGGAGAAGCCCAGGGTCGGGAAGCCGTTGACGTAGGGCTTCAGGAACTGGTTGATCCTGGCGGTGGCGATAGGAGACACGACGCAGTGTTCCTTTATGAGAATGGTCTCCGCCTCGATGTAGTCCTTAAGCCTCTTCTCCTGGTCCATCTCGGTGGCAGATCTCCGGATAAGCTCGTCGAACCTGTCGTCGCTCCAGCCGGTCTTGATGGCGTCGTAGCTGGAGACAAAAAGGGAAAGAACGTCGTAGGGATCGTTGTAGTAGGCACCCCATCCCATAAAGCCTATCTGGTAGTTGCCCTTCTGGACGTTGTCGTAGAAGATTCCCCAATCGGAGTAGCCTATCTTGACGTTTACTCCAAGCTCGGTCTTATAGACCTGCTGGAGATACTCGCCCATGGTGCGGAACCACTCGCTGGTTCCGGCCAGGGAGAAGGTCACGTCGAGATTTGAGGGGTCGTCCCCCAGGCCGAGTTCCTTCATTCCCTCTATGAGGATGTCTTTGGGGGTTTTCCCCTGAGCCTTCAGCTCTTCCGCCATCTCGGCTATCATGTCGCCAGCGGCCTCTCGGTAGTTTATATCTCCGACGGAAATGGTTGGGACGACCCATCCGTAGGTGGGTATCCTCAGGCCTCCGAAGCACATCTCGTTGATGTCCTCTCTGTCTATGCAGATAGTGAAGGCTTTTCTCACGTTGGCGTTTTTGAATAGCTTATCCTTGTTGTTGTAGAAGGCGTAGGAGAGCGTAGCGGTGGCGTAGGGGTTAAAGGTGGATTTTGTGCCCTTGAAACGGTCCACCCATTCCGCCTGTCCGGCTATGACAAAGTCGAGCTCACCGCTTAGGAACGCGTTGTAGTAGGTCGTCTCGTCGGGCATTATGGCTATGTTGACCTTTTCCAGCTTGACGTTCTCGGCGTCCCAGTACTTCTCGTTTTTGACCAAGGTCATGGAGTTGTTTCTGACCCAGGAATCTATCCTGAATGGACCGTTGGCTATAAAATACCTGGCCTCCGAGCCGTATTTGTCCCCCCACTCCTCAACCTTGTCCTTGCGAAGGGGGTAGTAGACGGTCTCGTTGATC
>JAQUTB010000152.1 GCA_028709985.1 Dethiosulfovibrio sp. | reverse complement strand
GAGGCCCGGGAAAAATGATGGGCCTCCCCAGCGACAGGGAATGTCCGGTCTTCGACGACGATAGGCTTGTAGAGATAGGGAAGAAAGTCCTCATGGACGAGGCGGAGGCACTGCAGACCGCCGCTTCCAGGTTAGGCTCGGAGATAGCCAAAGCCGCCAGAATTGTCCAGGGCTGTAGGGGGCGGTTGGTCGTATCGGGCCTTGGCAAATCGGGACACGTGGGCAGAAAGATAGCCGCCACTCTGGCCTCTTTAGGAACCCCCTCTTTCTTCCTCCACTCCGCCGAGGCCGCCCACGGCGACCTCGGGATGGTCCGGCGGGAGGACGTGGCGCTTCTTATCAGCCACAGCGGCAGGACATCCGAGGTGGTCAAGCTTATCCCCTTCTTCCGCAGGCTGGGAGCCCCTGTGATAGCCATAACGGGAGACCTAAAGTCCCCCCTCGCCACAGGAGCCGACGTCGTCCTGAACGCCTCGGTGGAGAGGGAGGCGGACCCCTTAAACCTCGCTCCGACCAGCAGCACCACGTTACAGCTCGCCATAGGCGACGCCCTGGCCGGGGTTGTCACCGAGATGAGATGCCTAAAACGGGAGGATTTCGCCCTGTTCCACCCAGCCGGAAGCCTGGGAAGACAGTTGCTTCTGACCGTAGCAGACGTCATGGGATCGGGGCCCAAGCTGCCGGTGGTGCAGGAAAAGGTCACCGTCAAAGACGCCCTCTTCGAGATAACCAGCAAGAACTACGGTGCCACAACAGTCGTCGACGATGATGGCGTTCTGATAGGTATCTTCACCGACGGAGACCTGAGGCGACTAATAGAGAGAGAGGGCGTATTATGCCTGGAGAAAACCATATCAGACGTAATGAGCGTGGGGCCTAGGACCATCGCGAAGGACAGCCTTGCGGTGGAGGCTGTTCGGATAATGCAGGACGTCGAGGTCTCGGTCCTCATAGCGGTGGAGGACGGCCGTCCTGTGGGCATGGTCCACCTTCACGAGCTTCTACAGGCAGGGCTATCCTGATGTCTCTGCCTGTAGGGTTATACCGGTGTGCCGCAGCTCTGGCGTTCTCCGTAGCCTCCCCCTGGCTTAGCCGTAAATATTCGGGCCAGGGCCTTTCTGAGAGAAAGGGCATTTACGACAGGCCCCTTATCGACACCCTTAAACGACGTGGAAGGCCTCTCTGGGTCCACTCTGTGTCCGTGGGAGAGGTTCAGTCCGCGTCCCCTTTTCTTCGGCTCGCTAAAGGGGAAACCAAGAGGCCTCTCATCCTCTCCACTATAACCGCCACAGGAAGGGAGATGGCTGGAAGGATCCTGGAAGGAGTGCCCGACCGGACCATCTACTATCCCTGGGACAGTCCCCTCATAGTCAAAAGGGCCCTGGAATCCATAAGGCCTAAAGCCTATGTAACCGTCGAGACCGAGATATGGCCCTCGATGATCTGGGAGATGAAAAAACGTGGCATACCGTCCTTCATGGTCAACGGGCGTTTCTCCGAAAAGACCCTCCGGTCCATGAGGAAGATAGCCCCCTTCTGGCGGGACGTCCTCTCCTGCTATAGCACTATAATGGTCCGCTCCGACTTCGACAGGGATGGACTCATGTCCCTAGGCGTTGACGGAGGCAGGATAGAGGTCACCGGCGACTGTAAGCTGGACGGACTGATGGAGCGAAAGGGCACCATGGACCGCTCGGAACTTAGCTGGATTTCTAAGGGCCAGGGCCCTCTCATAGTCGCCGGAAGCACCCATCAGGGGGAGGACCAGGTCGTCATAGACGGGTTCAGAAAGGTCCTGAATCACCATCCCGATGCTCGGCTTATCATAGTGCCGAGACACCCGGACAGGGCTCAGGACGTGGCAAACATAGCCTGGGACACGGGACCTGTCTGCCTATACAGCTACCCGGTGTCAGGCTGGCGCACAATGGTAGTGGATAAAATAGGGGTCCTCTTCGGCCTCTACTCCCTGGCGGACGCCGCCTTCGTGGGAGGTAGCCTGGTCCCCAAAGGGGGTCAGAACATAATGGAGCCTGCAATATGGGGCGTACCCTTCTGTCAGGGGCCCTACAACGACGACTTCGTCCAGGCCACAGAGGAACTTTTCGCCCTATCGGTGGGAACCCCTGTCGCTGACTCGGACTCCATGGCCCGTGCCTTTCTGGACGACCTGGACCCCGAAAGAAAACGGAATGTGTCGGATAGCTGCGAGGGTTATTTCTCCGGCGGAAAAGAAGCCGCCAAACGGTCCTGGGAGATAGTATCCTCTTGTCTTTGATTTTTTAAAAAATAAAAAGGGAGGTAACAACATGGCTATCAAAAGAGAACTTATAGAGAGCTTTTATCGCAACCTCGACGATCGGTCTCGGGCTTCACTGGACTCGGCGGTGGATAAAATGGTGGAGGTCAAAAAGCGGGGCGGCAAGATAGTGGTGGCTTCTGGCAGCGGGCCTAACCTCCACGAAGGGGTGACAACCCTTGTCGCTGAGCTCATGGACAAAGGCATAATCGACGGAGTTACCACCAGCTCGGCGGTTATAGGACACGAGATGGCCGGAACCCTGGACAGGGTGAAAATGTGTAACGCCTCCCAGCTTGGCCTGCCTGAGGAGAAGATGCCCAGGGGCAACGTCTTTGAGTTCACCAGGATGACCGAGGAGGAGAGAAACGTCCTCAGGAAAAACATGGTTTTAGACGAGGAGCTCCTCTCCAAAGAGGACGAAGTCGACGGCCACGACGTCGTAAAGGCGGCGGGCAACATGGCCTATCCCATGGGACTCTGGAACGAGATCCTCGCCAACGAGATATTGGACATAGCAAAAACCTACGGCCTTACCTTCGAGGAGGTCGCTGGCTGGGGCGCTGACCGCAGGACCATGATAGGCATAGGGGCTGAAAAAGGCTTACCTGTAATCGTCAGCATACCTCAGATGGTCGGAGGGGGGGCAATAGGCCTCGCCATAGGGGACAGCGTCCCGATCTCCAACCGCTCCATGAGGCTGGCGAGAATGCTCGACGACGCCGACATCATAATAGAATCGGCCATAGCCCTCTCCCAGGAGCTTCACGATGGCCCCTTCGAGAACTACACGGGACATGGCATATGGGCCTGGTGGAAGGGCTTCAACACCTTCCACATGAGGGACAAAACCCTCATCCGAATCGACCTAGACGAAAACCTGAGAAAGGCCCAGGACCAGCAGAGACACAACGCCCAGATCCAGGAGGCCATAGATAAAGGCCTTCCTAAGACCAAAATATCCGGCATACCCTTCCGAATGGAGATGTCCGCCTTCGCCAGACACGAGGGAAGCATACCCATAATAGGAGATATAGGGGAAGTCTGGCCCGTCATGGCCCTTAAAGTAGCCGACGCCCTTGGAATAGAGCTAGAGTTTATGAGCTACAAACAGGAGACCGACGAAGGCAAGGCAATGAGGGAATGGATAGTCGACGAGATTCGTCCCATAGACCCGGAGGCCATGAGAAAGAAGGCCTCTGAGTGGAGATAGTCGTAGTCATTCCCGCCAGATACGGCTCTTCCCGACTGCCCGGCAAGCCCCTGTGTGATCTAGGTGGCAAGCCCGTCGTTCAGCACGTATACGAAAGGGCCTCGAAGGCGAGAGGCGTGTTAAGGGTTCTGGTGGCAACAGACGACGAGCGGATCGCGAAAGCGGTCCGCTCCTTCGATGGGGAGGTCGCCATGACCTCCGGTGACCACCCTAATGGCACATGCCGAGTGGCGGAGGCGGTTAAGGACATAGACTGCGACGGCGTGATAAACGTCCAGGGAGACGAGCCCTTTATCGATCCTGCCCTGATAGAGCAGCTGGTAACAGCTATGGAGGGGAATCCAAATATCCCTATGTTCTCCCTAAGATACCCTCTGGAGGAAAACGAATGGGACAACCCCAACAGGGTCAAGGTGGTCGTAGGGAGTGGAGACATGGCCCTCTATTTCAGTCGTTACCCCATCCCCTACCGTCGAGTGCCCGGTTGTCCGGTGTACGGCCATCTGGGTATCTACGGCTATCGTCGGGACTTTCTGGACCTATACTCCAAGATGGACTCCACCCCCCTTTCGGAGAGCGAATCTCTAGAGCAGCTCAGGGCACTGGAACAGGGCTATCCCATAATGGTCCCTCTGGCAAAAGGAAACCACGCCCCTGGCATAGACACCCAGTCGGACCTCGACTGGGCCAGATCGGTCATAGGAGGAAGAAAGCCATGAAAACCCTGTATCTCGACTGTTTCGCCGGAATAGCGGGAGATATGTTTTTGGGAGCAATAATAGACTTAGGGCTCTTCCCGGTTGAGGACTTTATCGACGCTATGAAAGGCCTAGCCCTGGATGGATACTCTATATCAGTCGAAAAAGGCATCAGGAAGGGCATTGCTGGTACGGACATAAAAGTTATCGAGGAAGATCACAATCATCACGACGAAGATCATCACCACCACCACCACCACCATCACCATCGTCATCTGTCGGACATAATCGCCATACTGGACCGCTCCACCCTGCCGGAGGAGGTAAGGTCCCGCTCGGCTTTGGCCTTCAGACTCCTGGCCGAGGCTGAGGCCGAGGTCCACGGTACCGACGCCCAGTCCATTCACTTCCACGAGGTAGGCGCCATAGACTCTATCGTCGACGTGGTGGGAGGCTTTATGGCGGTGCACATGGCCGGCATCGACAGGGTATATTCCTCGCCGATCAACGTGGGGTCGGGAACGGTCAAATGCGCCCACGGAGTGATGCCCGTCCCAGCACCTGCCACAGCAAAGCTCCTGACCGGAATGCCGATCGTCTCTCAGGGAGACCCCATCGAGAGGACCACCCCCACCGGTGCGCTTATATTGAAGGTCCTATGCGACTCGTTCGGAACTATGCCCTCTGGGACTATAAAGGCAACAGGCCACGGCCTTGGGGACAAAGACACCGACCTTCCCAACCTGCTGAGGGTCACGCTCATAGAGGAAGGCATTGCTGACACCCCCTGGATACCGGGGCAGGCGTCGGTACTAGAGGCTAACTTGGACGACATGAACCCCCAAGACCTTCCAATAGCCATGGACCACCTCTTTAAGGCCGGGGCCTGGGACGTATTCTTCACCCCCATCACCATGAAGAAAAATCGACCAGGGGTCAGGATAACCTGCGTAGGCCCGGTGGAGCAGGAGGAAAAACTTGCGGAGACGATCCTTAAACACACCACATCCATAGGCGTCAGGTGCAGGAGGGAGCAC
>JAQUTB010000151.1 GCA_028709985.1 Dethiosulfovibrio sp. | reverse complement strand
AGCCAGGGTTCAATGGTCGTAGTGGAGCTGATGCGCAGACGGATGGGCGACCCAGAGCTTCAGAAGAGGCTGATCGCGGCCTATATAATCGGCTATACCGTGAATAAAGATGACTTAGATCGGTTTCCTCAGATGGAGCTGGCTCAGGGAGAGACCGATACAGGGGTGATCATCACCTACAACACCCAGGGCCCTGGTGCCGAGGGATCGCCTGTCCTCCTCTCCGATGCGGTGGCCATAAATCCGCTTAATTGGAGCACCGATGGCACTCCCACAGGCCGGGAGGAAAATCTTAAGGCGATCTTCTTCAACGATTCGACCGGTGAGGTGGTCGAGGAGATACCCCATTTCTGTGGCGCATACGTCGACCTAAAGACAGGGGCTCTTATCGCGACCGATATCCAGACGCCCCAAAAGGTGGATCTCGTCAACATGGGGCGCTGGCCTAAGGAGGTCTACCACCGTTTCGACTATGCCTTTTTCTACGATAGCCTCAAGGCCAACGTGAAGAAAAGGATAGACTCTTATTTAGCCTGTCAGAAGCGATGAGCTTCATAAACGGCTGAAGGGGGCCACAAATAGGTTGTATCCCGATATAATGGTCTCCATCAACGTGGACGAGAACCACAAAAAATAGGGAGAGTTTTTATGAACATAAACGATACCGCTTGGATGGGTTATGGCGAGGCGGACATCACGCCGGAGGATTCCGTCGAGTTGGTCGGCTTCTACCGTCCAGACAACAGGTCCAGAGGTGTGCTTCATCCTCTTAAATTGCAGGTTATGGTGTGGAGATACGGGGAGGACGTTTCCTGCCTGATAACCGTCGACAGCCTGGGTTTCACCGTGGAACTGTCGAACGTCCTTAGGGACAGGGTGGCAGAGGAGATCGGGGGCAGACGGGAGAACGTCATGGTGTGTTTTTCCCATACCCATTCCGCCCCTAACGCCGCCGTCGAGCCGAGTTACTTCGATTCGGTCTGCGATAAGTCGGTTCTAGCGGCCAGGGAGGCCATGGCGGGATGGTTTCCGGTGCTCGTGGCGTGGGGAGTCGGTGAGTGCGATATAGGGCTAAACCGGAGGGACGATCCCGACAGCGTCGACCGTCGACTGGGCATCATGAAGGTCGTCGATGCCTCTACGTCGGAGCTGAAGGCGGTGCTTCTCAGGGTGACCGCCCATCCCAACATACTCTCCAGCGACAACTATCTTATCTCCTCGGACTACTTTGCCCTGACCAGGGAGAGGCTGGAGAGTAAGTACGGCTGCAAGGTACTCATCGTCCAGGGGGCCTCAGGGGATATAAGGCCCAGGTTCCAGCAGGATAACGCCGAGTATCTGGAGGTCCACTGTTACGAGGCCGCTCAAGCGGGCTTTTCGGAGGAGTACGTCGCGAAATACACCGAGCAGAGCAGGGTGGCCCTGGAGCGGACCGCCGATTCTATCTGCGAGGGCGTCGAGGCGGTGTTTGGCGGCCTTGATCCTCTGCCGGTCAGGAGGGTTATCGCCCGGTCCTCCTTCTGCCGCTGCAAGGCCGACGTGCCGTCCATTGAGCGAGCGACGGAGATAGCCGAGGAGGCGAGCCGTGAGGCCGGTCTGGACGGGACGAACTGGCTGAACGAGGTTAGAAGGCTCATAGGGGAAGGCGTAAAAAGCCAGTATTCCGACGTGGAGTTCCAGTTTTTCCTCATCGGAGATGGCTGTCTGTGCGGCATCGCCAACGAGGCTATGTGTAAAATTGCCCTGGAGGCAAAAGATCAGGCTGGGTCGTCACTTTTGTTTCTCAACGGCTACACCAACGGCTGTAACAGCTATCTGCCCACGGCTGAGGAGTACGATAGGGGAGGCTTCGAGGTGCTTTGGTCCAACCTGGTTTACTTTCCCTATCACGGCCGGGTCATGCCCTTAAACCGTGAGACCGCCGAGACCATCGTCGGAGAGGTCGTGTCAGGCTGGAGGGCTTTTTAAACCGTTCGCTCCTATGTGGTATCCGAGATCATCGAGGGTTCTCTGTCTCAAGAGAGCCCTCTTTTTGTATCCTAGACTACAGATTTTGCTAGGAAGTGTTGTTTATAATTATGTATATGTTTTTGAATCTCCTGTGTGGCAGGAGAGGAGGAAAATCATGTCTATAGGCGGTTCCTATTACTCCGACGTGTTCGACGAAAAAAAACAAAACGAGATGAGGACGTTCTTTATAGATGTCCTCGCTGCAAGGGGTACGGTTAAGAGCTACGACAGAAACGACGTTATCTCCCCGGCTAATCCTGGGGATTCCTTCGGTATCGTGGTGGAGGGAAAGGTCTCCAAGGCCATGATAAGCGTCTCCGGCAGGGAAAAGCGGCTTTACTTCCTGAGGCCTGGGGAGCTGTTTGGGGAGATGAACCTGATGGACGGAGGCTCCTTAAACTACGTCCTCTACGCCAAGGAGCCGTCGTCTGTGTCCTACGTCAGCAGGTCAATACTGGATGAGGAGCTGTGCAGAAACCCCGACGCCTACCTCTATTTTATACACAGCATGACCAGGAAGTTTCGCATAGTGGCTCTCCAGCTAGCTAACAACGTCTTCAACGACTCCACCGGGAGGGTCGCTGACGCCCTGATACGGCTTTCCGCCTGCTCCGACACCAGGGATGTCGATATGACCGAGGGCATGATAACCACTGCCCTAACTCAAAGCGAGCTGGCCTATAACGTCGGTTGTTCAAGGGTGACCATCGCCAGGATACTCAAGTCGTTTTTCGACGAGGGACTGCTGGAGAGGGCCAATAAAAAGATCGTTATAAAAAATATGGAAGGTTTAGCAAAGTACACCGACAGGGTCCAGTGATGGGGCCGTCGGGATCGAAAGGGGATAGGAAATGATAAGGTTGGTAGGTGTTTTGGTAGTGATAGTGGGGCTGGGGCTTAGGCTCAACCCGCTGTTGGTGGTGATCGTCGCTGGGTTCTCCTCTGGCCTGGCAGGTGGGATGGGGCCCTACGAGATCCTGGAGGCAATAGGGACCGCTTTCGTCACAAACCGGTATATGTCTTTATTCATACTGACCCTGCCGGTTATCGGTCTTCTGGAACGCCACGGTCTGAGGGAGCAGGCGGAGCTTTTCATAATGAAGCTCAAGGGAGCCACCGCCGGAAGGATAATGTTGCTCTACATGCTCTTCCGTCAGGCCACCAGCGCCGTCGGGCTACAGCTTGGGGGACACCCCACGTTTATACGGCCCATCATATCCCCCATGGCTGAGGGGGCGGTGGCTAAGGGAAGGGAGCTTCCTCAGTCCGTCCTTGACCAGATAAGGAGCATGGCGGCAGCGGCGGAGAACTACGGAAACTTTTTCGGCCAGCTCATATTCATAGCCGCAGGGGGGCTTTTGCTCATAAAGGGAGTCATGGACCAGGCCGGGTACTCGGTCGATCTGTTGACCATGGCCCTCTACGCTGTGCCAACCGCTGTGGCGGCCTTCCTCCTTGCCGCGGTCAGATACACCATGTTCGACGCTAGGATGAAAAAACTGAGCCTCAAGGGAGAGGAGGAGCGGAGATGAAGATAACCCTGGATCACATGTATATGGTAACCGGCCTTTTGCTGATGGTCTTCGCCCTCAGGTCCCTAACGGACAGGAGCAACGGCAAGAGGGTCGGGACGGCGTTGTTTTGGGCTCTCTACGCCGTTACCTTCCTGTTCGGAAATGCCATTCCCAGCGGAATAATCGGGGCTATGGTGGTGGTAATGGCCCTGATAGCCAGCTGTAAGGGCCTGGGGTTGGGCTTCTACGGGGAGGCCTCCAAGGAGGAGAAGAGACGACAGGCGGACAGGTTCGGCAACAGCCTTTTTCTGCCCACCTTGGTGATTCCTATCGTCACCTTTCTGGTGGCCAAGTTCACGTCCCTTGGGGCTCTGGTCGGCCTGGGTTTGGGCTCCATCGCTGGCCTTGTGGCTGTTATGGCGCTGACGAAGGACGGCCTTGGCAGGTCGATCAACGAGGGAAGACGGTTGATAGACGCCATAGGCTGGGCGGTAATACTATCCCAGTTCCTGGCGGCCCTGGGCTTTCTGTTCGATAAGGCTGGGGTCGGAGGTGTCATCGCCCAGATGGTCTCGTCGGTGGTCCCAACCGGTAGCGCTCTTGCCACTGTGGTGGCCTACTGCGTCGGAATGGCCCTTTTCACCATGATAATGGGCAACGCCTTCGCCGCCTTTGCCGTCATCACGACCGGAATAGGTATTCCTCTCGTGGTGGTTATGCACGGGGCCAACCCCGCCATTGCCGGGGTAATCGGTATGCTCTCGGGCTACTGCGGAACTTTGATGACCCCCATGGCGGCCAACTTCAACGTGGTCCCTGCGGCGCTTCTTGAGATGGGGGACAAAAACGGCGTCATAAAGGCCCAGGTGGCCACGGCCATCCCTATGCTCTGTATCAATATCGCCTTGATGTATTTTTTGGCTTTTTAGGAGGTTAAACTATGAGAATACTTCTTACCGGATTTGAGCCTTTTGGAGGAGAGCCTGTCAACCCCGCCTTAGAGGCGGTCAAGAGTCTGGACGGTCGGACCGTCGCAGGGGCTTCAGTCTCGTTTTGCGAGCTTCCCACGGCCCGCTGGAGGTCCCTGGAGGCACTGAAGGGGGCTATCGCCAGGTTGGACCCCGACATAGTGGTCTCCATAGGTCAGGCAGGTGGACGGTTCGACATAACCCCTGAGAGGGTCGCCATCAACGTCGACGACTACCGCATAAAGGACAACGACGGCAACCAGCCAGTGGACGAGGCCATAGAGACCGAGGGGGCAACCGCCTACTGGTCCACCCTCCCCATAAAGGCCATGGTGTCGGCTATGAAGGAGGCGGGCGTTCCTGCATCGGTCTCAAACTCCGCCGGAACCTTCGTCTGCAACCACGTTTTCTACGGCCTCATGCACATATTGGCCCAGGAGGGCAACCGGAGAAAGGGAGGGTTTATCCATATCCCCTATCTGCCCGAACAGGCCGCCAGGTTAGGGGGACAGCCCAGCATGTCCCTGGACTGTATTGTCCGTGGCCTGGAGATCGCCTTGGCTACCGCTGTCACCGTGGACGAGGACCATAAGAAGGTCGGCGGGACGGTCTGTTAGGCCTTTGTGTCATAGATAATTTATAAGACGAACAGGAGGGCCTCGGTGGAGGCCCTCCTGTTCGTCTTACTGGGCTGACCTAGAGGGCCAGAATCTACATAGCGCTTGATAATCTGTCTCAATTTTTGTTTCGCCTCAAGAGAAAATCCCCTATACTGGTTATGGAATAAACGG
>JAQUTB010000150.1 GCA_028709985.1 Dethiosulfovibrio sp. | reverse complement strand
GTCTTCGCCCACCCCTC
Organism: Dethiosulfovibrio sp.; assembly: GCA_028709985.1. Classification (GTDB taxonomy): domain Bacteria; phylum Synergistota; class Synergistia; order Synergistales; family Dethiosulfovibrionaceae; genus Dethiosulfovibrio. Next base: position 5,270 of record JAQUTB010000150.1, on the reverse strand, counting down.
CAGGGCGTAGACCTGAACTCTCTCCCTCTCTATGAGGTCCTGAAGGAGGTGCTTCATCCTTCTGGCGTATTCCTGATATAGGGAATATCTCTTTATGTACTCTATTCCCCAGTCCTCTATTTTACGGTTTTGCATTCTGCGACCACCACCTGTGCTCAATATTGACATGGGCTCCACCGATAAGGGAGATACGTTCTGAAACAGCTAGGCAGGACACCATGTTAAACGACCTTCTCCGACATACGCCTTAATTCCCTGAGGAAGGGCAAATCTGGAGCGATTTTCAGGGCCTTCTGCAACAAAACCCTGCCCCCGTTGAAATCGCCCCTTGAATAACGAGCGTGAGCCTCCATTCCGATGGCCAAGGCCTCGGCATAGGAAGGGGGAACAGCCTCGCCCTTCCTCGAGTAGAGTGCCATCATTCCCACATAAAGAGATCTATCCCTAGGATTTACGTTTATTGCCTCCTGGAGGGATACATACCTGTTGGACCTAAGCTTAGGCTGGGACAGCCCCGGGATGGTCGTATCCGATCGGTAAAGGGAGATCTCCTCCGTTAGACCGTTCCCTACATCCCAACCGATGTCCCAAACCGACGAGGGGGTAGGGACCAAAATAGAAGGTGGATTACCGTTGGGCACAATACCTTTACCCTTAAGAAGAGCTTGCTCCATCAAAGCCAAAGCCTCTTCATCCCTTCCAACGGAGGCACTGCTGTAGGCTACTTCCGCTAGGATCCACCGATTGTCGCTGTCTTTAACCAGTGCTTTCTCCAAGAAGACCATGGCCTCCCTAGGCCTTCCAGCCTGGTTGTATCTCTGCCCCAGGTTATATAGGGTAAACTCAGAGCCTTCCGTCTCGGAAAGCCTCTTCAGAGCCTGTGCGTCCTGCAATCCCATGTTTCTCCCGCTGGATATGATGCCGGTAAACCTAGCGACATCCTCTTTATCGGGATTTTTCTTGGAATCCTCCGATGGTCTCTTGACCACCGGCGTCGGTCTCTTAATGGGAGTCCTTTTTACTACCTTAACATCATCGGATAGAACGTCGTCGCTTATACCGAGGTTTGGCTCGGTCGTTAGGATCTCCACAGGGACCTCCACGAAAACCGGATCTAAGTCCGCCGACAGCATGATATCAGCGGAGACAAAATCATCTGATATAGCCGCAAAAGGAAGGTCAAGGGAGATCTCAACCGGTGGAAGCTGAGCCAATATCTCAAGCCGGAGAGAGTCTATTTTATCCGAGCTCTTATCAGGCGTCAGTCCCTCCAGAAGGGCTAGGGCTCCATCCAAATCTCCTCTATCCACCTTGAGATTAACGAGAACCTCCCTGACGGCTAAATTATTCGGTTGAAGCCTCAACACCTCCCCGTAGGCCTTTTCCGCTTGATTCAAGGAGCCTAGCACGAAAAAGGTATCGGCCACCTTCCTGTGTATATCGGCGCTTTCAGGTTCTATGGAAAGGGCCCCATAATAGGCGTCTAGTGCCTCAGCCTCCCGTCCCTTCAGAGCTAAGATATCACCTTTTTTCAGAAGGGATGAGACGGAAAGAGGAACCTTGCCCTCAACCTTTTCGTAAAGCTCCAACGCCTTGTCCAAATTCCCCTTGGAGAAGTTGTCTTCTGCGGAGAGAAGCTGTCTATCGACGGAGTTACCTATAAGGTAGAATGAACCGACCCCTAAGGCCAGAAGAAGCGACAGCGCAAGAGATATCCTTGTTTTTCTGTACTTCCGCCTATCGACAGCCGGCTTGGATTTTGATACCTTATGCTCAGCAGTCGGATTAAAGTTTTTATCTGGCTCGCCAAAAAGTATCTCATCCTCTTTTTTCCTAACGAGGATATCTGGCTCGAGAGTGCCTGGGCCTCTTTGCTCAAAGCTGACGTCGTCAGGCTCAAGGGGACTATCAGTCTCCTCTGGCTCAAGCTTTTCAGGTTCAGGTTTAGGTTTAGGTTCTTTTCTATCGGGTTCGATTTCTTCGTATTCGTCCGATACGTCGACCTCCTCAGGCACGGGACCGAACAGGATGTCCTCCACAGTTTTCGTCAAGTCTATCCGCAGATCGGCGGCAGCATCCACCTTCAACTCGATCTCTGATGCGCTTTTTTGTCCATCCTCTACCTCAAGCGGTAACTGGTCCAGAGGTGACTCGGATAAAACGACAGGAAATTCCAGCCCTTTACCCTTAGGGCTGGCTCCCATAAAATCCAGTGGAGAACTTTTTTTAGACGAGCTATCTCTTGAACGAGCTACGACGGGAAGCCCCATAGCCTCAGGGGACAGGGATCCTGTAGGCCCTCTAAACCATTCTTCCAGTTTCTTGTCCACCCGTCGCACCTCCTGTCTTCTGCTATCTTGTCGATGCCCATTGTAGCATAAGGAACGAATCATCTGTTACCGGTTGTGATCAATCTTTGATCTTTGGATATTAGGAGGAGAAATAGTTGAGTATGTCGACAAAAAAATTAATTATACCATTAACACTCTGCCTTATGGTTATATCAACAAATCTAGAAGCTGTGACAAGAGGCGAGGCTCTCCACGGGATACTGACCGCATTGGAGCTACCTCAGTGGAGCGGAAAATCCTTTTCCGACGTTCCACCAGACCATCCCTACGGCAGATCGATAGAGTCGGCCTTCGCCATGGGAATATTGTTCCCTACGGATCACTTCTACCCGGACATCCCAGCCAGCAGGGCAGAGGCATTGGCCTTCGCCTTTATGGCTATGGGATGGACCCAGCCAAGTAGAATTATATCCCTATACTCGGATATTCCCAAAGATATTCCTCCATACCTGGCCCCCTATCTGTCTCTAGGTGAGACGGTTACACCTCAGGCCCCTCAGGAATTCTTCACCGATCCAGCCGGAGTCTTTACAGAAGAGGACGCAACAAAGCTATCCCTATGGCTGAAAAAAGCCCTGCACAGCGGGATAAAGTGGAGATACCAAGTTGAAAAGTCCGGCATTACCCTCGTAGTGCAAAGAGAGGGAGTAGGACGCCCTCCCCAGGGATGGCTGATACTGATGGAGGATGATATCGATGGACGAAAAGGGGAGCTGTTGATCAAAAAACTCGCCCTCATGGGAGTATCAGCAAAGTTCGCGGACATAGACGGAGAGAAAAAGGTCATAGCAGGGCCTTATGGAAATTACTTTCAGGCCTGGCTAATATCTCAGGCCCTCCCCTCCCCTTATCGAGGATCACCGCTGATACCCCAAGGAGGAGAGAGAAGGTCCCTATTTTGGGCCGCAGTAAAGGCCCCCGCTGAGAGATCCCATATAGTAACAGCACCTTCGGTCGGAGCCAGATCACTCCCATTAAGCCAGCTAGCCTCAAACGCAGGAGCTGTCGGGGCTGTCAACGGCGGTTTTTTTGGGTCAAACAGGCCTATAGGGACGCTTATCATAGACGGAATACCAGTCTCTCCATCCTACTCCAACAGATCGGCGATAGGATGGGATGAAACTGGAGAGGTCTCCTTCGGAAACGGAAATTTTAGGCTTTACGTTAAAACAGAAAACAATCAAGCCATACCTGTCAACAAAATTAACCAACCAGCTGGAGAGGGGACCCTTTCGCTCTACTCCCCACATTTTGGGCAGTTTGCAACCCAGATAAAGGGCTCTGGAATCGAGCTTTTGATCAAGGATGGTAGAATAATCTCCAGCAGAGAAGCCCAGGGATCCAACCATTTTATGGGAGAGGACAAATTCATACTGTTGGCGAAGACCCCTGGGCTGGGTCCCCTCGGAGAGACGTCGGAGATAACATTTGACCTGACGTGGACAGACAAGGGCATGGAAAAGGCCAGCCAGGCAATCCAGGCTGGCCCGATGCTGTTAGGACCGACATCTACTCTGAACGAGGGATTTTCGACCACGATTATAGACAAGCGTCACCCAAGGACCATAGCGGGATGGGACGGAGAGAGCGTTTGGTGGATCGCAGTGGACGGAAGAGACTCCTGGCACAGCGACGGCCTGACCATGAGAGAAGCCTCTTCCTTCGCTCGAGGTATCGGCATGATCCAGGCCGTAAACATGGACGGAGGGGGCTCAACCCAGATATGGTGGGACGGAAACGTCGTAAACAAGCCGTCCGACGGGAGGGAAAGGCCTCTTCCCTATGGAGTTATCTTTCGTTGACCCCCGCGCCCTCCACTGACGCCGGATAACACCGAAACGAGAAAGCACCGTTAACCACGGCAACCCTAGCGGAGGATCCTTTTACCAGTCTGCCATCCAGTATCATGTCGGACAAAGGATCCTCCAGCATCCTCTGGATAGTTCGTCTGAGAGGTCTGGCCCCGTATTGAGGCTGATATCCCTTCTCCAGTATCAGCTTTCTCCCGCTCTGAGATATATGCAATTTTATCCCTTTGCACATAAGACGATCCCCAACCTCCTTGACCATGAGATCCACTATTTTGAGCATCTCATCCTTAGACAGAGGCGAGAACAGGATCTGTTCGTCTATACGGTTCAGAAACTCGGGTCGGAAAGCCCTTTTTACCTCTTCGTCGATGTTTTTTGCCACTCCCTGCCAATCGGAGAACCCATCGTCTGAGCCGGGGGAAAAGCCAAATCCCTGTCTCTTAACCATGCTCCTGGCCCCTATGTTGCTGGTCATTATGACGACGGTGTTTCTAAAGTCCACCTTTCTTCCCTGACCATCGGTAAGTCGCCCTTCCTCCAATATCTGCAACAGAAGGTTGAATACGTCGGGGTTGGCCTTCTCCACCTCGTCGAATAGGATTACCGAGTAGGGCCTGCGACGGACTGTCTCAGTCAACTTTCCACCGCTCTCGTGTCCTACATAACCGGGGGGAGCTCCTATAAGCTTGGAAACCTCGTGACGTTCCATGTACTCGCTCATGTCGAACGTGAGAAGCGCTTCCTCGCTGCCGAACAGGAACCTGGCCAGGGCCCGAGCCATCTCGGTCTTCCCAACTCCTGTGGGGCCAAGAAAGAGGAAACTTCCGACAGGCCTTCTCGGATCCTTAAGACCGCTCCTGGCCCTTCTTATGGCTTTGGAGATGCTAACCACCGCTTTATCCTGGCCTATCAACCTAGAATGGATCTCTTCCTCCATTCTAGCCAGTCTAGCGGCCTCCTCCTCGGTCATCTGTCGAACTGGAACGCCGGTCCACTCCGACACGACCTGAGCTATATTCTCCTCGACCAGGACAGGGATTTCCTTCCTCTGAACCGACATCCACGTCTGCCTTTTAGACTCAAGCTCGTCCGATATGGAGCTCTCCCT
>JAQUTB010000149.1 GCA_028709985.1 Dethiosulfovibrio sp. | reverse complement strand
GTTTTCTCCGACGGGGTCGTGGCTATTATGGGGCAATCGGGCCGATATTTACTGACCATCCTGGCGGTGATGCCGCTCCTGGTCAGAGAAAGGACCGCCTTGGCCTCGGTTTTAGCCGCGATCTCCACAGCGGCCATGCTGACGGCGTCCGGCACGCTTTTGGGCACAGATGGCACGGTGAAGGGACGCTGCCATCTTTTTAGTTGCTCTTCAGCCTTGGCTATTATCCTGCTCATTGTCTCAACCGACTCAACAGGGTACTTGCCCGCTGCGGTCTCACCAGACAACATCAGTACGTCAGCTCCATCCAGCACCGCATTTGCTACGTCGCTTGCCTCGGCCCTGGTAGGCCTGGGATTTCTTATCATGGAGTCCAACATCTGGGTCGCCACTATGACCGGCTTCCCCTGAGCTCTACAGATGTCGATCAATCTTTTTTGTACCAGAGGGACCTCCTCCGTGGCGATCTCCACCCCAAGGTCTCCCCGAGCTATCATCATTCCATCGACCACATCGGCGATCTCGAGGATATTCTGGACACCCTGCCTGGTCTCGATCTTGGCGATGATCTTTATGTCGCCCCCTGCGTCCTCTATTACCTTTCTGACCGCCAAGACATCGTTTCTGTCCCTTACGAAGGATACAGCTACGAAATCGACGTCGTGTTTTACACCCCAGAGAATGTCCTCCCTGTCCTTATCGGACATGGCTGAGAAGGAGAAGTTCGCCCCTGGGACGTTGACCCCTTTACGGTTGGACAAAACCCCTCCTACCACGATACGACACTTAACCTTTTCTTCGTCTATGGATTCGATTCTGAGATGGATAGTGCCATCATCGACGTAAACGTCCTGACCCACCTTCGTCTCCTTGCCTAGAAGAGGGTATGTAACCCATACGCCACTACCGTTTCCGGGAGAATCGTCCTTAAGCCTTAGCTCAAACGACTCTCCCTGGAAAAGCTCGGTGGACCCACCCTCCACCAGACCGGTACGGATCTCCGGACCCTTAGTATCCAGCATAACCGGGACAGGACCGCCGTAGACGTCGGCCAGCCCCCTGACCATGTTCAAAGTCTCCAGGTGGGTATCATGGGTTCCGTGACTGAAGTTAAGCCTAGCGACGGTCATGCCACATCTCATCATAGAGCCAAGGGTTTCCCTATTCGAGCTAGCAGGGCCCAGGGTGCATATTATCTTGACCTTTCTACGGTTCATCCGACACCTATCCTTTCCAGTTTATGGTATCAACATCTAATTGAAACCATATCAGATGACAACAGTTCCTCCAAGCCGAGGTGAAGCTCTTTGTCCGGCTTTACCCTGACGCCCTCCAAAGCCACCAGAGCTCTCTCGTGGTCCCCTTCCAGCTTGAGCAACACAGAGCAGCTTCCCTGATGTCCCTTCAAAACCCGCATGAAATCCCTAAAGGAACCGTCTTTAAAGGCCTCTTCTCTTACGGTTATCTCGACATATCTATGTGAACCGGAGAGATCTTCCTCCAAAGCCGATATCTCGTTTGCAAGCACGTTCACACCGCCTCTATCCTGGGCCACCCCTCTGACTATATAGGGTTTTCCCAGGATAAGCGACGGCTTAACGTCCAACCATGGACGGCCGTCCCTCGGTTTGGGGAAACAAACCACCTCTATCTCACCGTCACAATCCTCGAAGCGAAGTATCCCCATAGGGTCCCCTCGCTTTGTGTACTTCTCTGAGACTCCCAGAAGCAGACCGGCAAAACAGGGCAAAACCCTGTCGCTCCTCCAGTGTTCAAGGTCCGATATGGTGCAGTTGACGTAAGGCGAGGCCTGAGGTTGATATCTCTCAAAGGGATGTCCCGATATATACATACCTATCGAGTTTTTTTCCTTCTCCAGCTTCTCCTGAAGGTCGTAATCGTCGACCTCGGCCATCTCCGGCACGAATGTCTCCCCCTCCCCGAACAGGGAACACTGATCACCATCGCAGTTTTTCTTCATCGCGTAGTCCATCATAGAGGGAAACGACTCTATAAGCTGCCTTCTGTTGGAGCTGATGGAGTCGAAAGCTCCTGCCCATATAAGGTTTTCCATGACACCTTTGTTTATGCAGTGGACATCGACCCTATCCATAAAATCCCACAAAGAGGAGAAAGGCCCACCGTCGTTTCTGGCCTTTACTATGGCCTCGACTGCCCCGGCTCCGACCTTTCCAACAGCGCCGAGTCCAAATCTTATGATAGGCCCTACTGCGGTGAAAGCAGAGCGAGATTGATTTATGTCCGGGGGAAGTACCGGTATGCCAGCCTTTCTGACCTCCCTCACATAGGCCGCGATGACGTCCTTCTTTGAACCTATTTGGCTGGTCAGATAGGCCGCCATAAACTCCCTATCGTAATGAGCCTTTAGGTAAGCGGTCTGATAGCTTATGAGGGCATAGGCCGCGCTGTGAGACTTGTTAAAGCCGTATCCGGCGAACTTCTGTATTATGTCGAAAATCTCGTCAGCCTTGGATCGGTCGACACCTTGAGACTGAGCTCCGTCCAGGAATATGGCCCTCTGTTCGTTCATTACCTCGACTTTTTTCTTACCCATGGCTCGCCTTAGGAGGTCGGCCCCTCCCAGGGTATACCCTGCCAAGGATGAGGCGCATTTCATGACCTGCTCCTGATAGAGGATAACCCCATAGGTCTCCCTCAGTACGTCCTCGAGAACAGGGTGAAAATAGTGTGGGGCGGACCTGCCGTGCTTGCACTCAACGTATTGGTCCACCATGCCGCTCTCTAGGGGCCCAGGTCGATAGAGGGCCAAGACCGCGATAAGGTCCTCAAAGCAATCGGGCAACATCTTCTTCAGTAGCCGCCTCATCCCCGCCGATTCCAACTGGAAAACCCCTAATGTGTCCCCGTTTTGAAGCATTCTGTAGGTGGGCTCATCGTCAATGGGCAGGTCGTTTATGTCGGGCTTTTCCCTGCCGTTGGCCTCTATGTTGTTCAGGGCTTCCTCCAGAATGGAGAGGGTCTGAAGGCCTAGAAAATCCATCTTTACCAACCCAAGCCTCTCAACTGGGTCCATGGAGAACTGTGTAACGACCTGATTTTCGCCGATTTTACGAACCGGGACTAGGTCCGTAAGGGGCATCGGGGTTATGACGACCCCGGCCGCGTGTTGAGAACAGTGCCTAGCCAGTCCCTCTATCTTGGATGCGCTCTCCAAGAGGGTCCTCATCTTGGGGTCGCCGTCCCTGATCGCCTTCAGGTCAGGGGTCAGGGAGATAGCGTCCTCGATGGACTTGACCCCATCCGGCACCAGCTTCGCGACCTTATCCACCTCCGAGTAAGGTATCCCCATAGCCCTGCCGACGTCCTTTATGGCTGCTTTGGTCTTCATCCTACCAAAGGTTATGATCTGGGAGACGTTTTCGACGCCGTATTTCTCTACCACGTATTTGAGCAGGTCTTCCCTGCCTTTATCGGACACGTCGGTGTCGATATCGGGCATGGTCACCCTCTCAGGGTTGAGGAACCTCTCGAAGATCAGTCCGTATTTTATGGGGTCCAACTCGGTTATCTTCATCGCGTAGGCGACGAGAGAACCGGCGGCGGATCCCCTTCCAGGCCCTATAGGGATGCCCCTGTCCTTACATGCCTGTATAACGTCGGCTATTATGAGGAAATATCCGGGGAATCCCATCTGGTTTATAACGGAGATCTCGTACTTCAGCCTCTCGATATACTCCTCAGGGGCCGGTTTGCCCTTTAGCCTCTCGTCAAGTCCGGCGAAGGCGGCCTTTTCAAGGGCTGTCTCAAGGGTCTCTCCCTCAGGGATTTCGAACTTAGGAAGATGGTAATCTCTGGTTCCCAGGTCAAACTTAACACTGCATCTCTCCGCTATTTTAACCGTATTCTCCAGTGCGTCAGGGGCTTCCTCACCGAAGAAATCCCACATCTCCTTCGCGGAGCGAAAGTAGAAATCGTTTGTCTCGAAGGAAAGCCTTTTAGGATCGTCCATGGTAGAGTTGGTCCCCACGCACAGGAGAATTTCGTGCCAGTCGTAATCCTCCTCGTCCATATAGTGGGCGTCGTTGGTGGCCACCAGGTTGAAACCCTCTCGCCTGGCCATATCTATAAGGGCTTTGTTCACCACTGCCTGCTGAGGAATAGAGTTATTTTGAATCTCAAGAAAAAAATTGTCCTGTCCGAACATATCCCGGTACATAACGGCCCTCTCCAGGGCTTTTTCCCTCTCCCCTTGGACTATAAGCTGGGGAATCTCCCCACCTAAGCAAGCGGAGCAGGCTATAATTCCCTCGCTGTACTGGGCCAAAAGTGCGTGATCCACCCTTGGCTTATAGTAAAAGCCGTCGGTGTTGGCGATGGATACCAGTTTGACCAGGTTGTGATATCCCAGCTCGTTCTCTGCTATCAGGAGGAGATGGCTCATGGTGTTTTCTCTGCTTTTGTTGGCGATTCCTCCTGTTGCGACGTAGAGCTCACACCCGATAACCGGCTTGACTCCAGCGTCCTTACAGGCCTGGTAAAACTCTATAACCCCGTACATAACCCCGTGATCGGATATACCCACGGCAGGCATTCCCCACTTAGCCGCCCTCTGAGCGACCTCCTTACACCTGATCGCTCCGTCCAAGAGGCTGTACTCGGTGTGTAGATGGAGGTGGACAAAATTTCTATCACTGCTCAACTTCTTCATCATCCTCCCTATCGTCGTCGTCCTTCTTGAAGTAGAGGACCTCCCCCGAGACCTGAGACCTTATCACCCTCAGAGCCCTCAGGACACCGCTGTCCTCCGTCTCAGGCTCGGCTGGCTTCGGATCTCGCCCAGGGGCTTCTAAATCCGGTTCCTGCTGATCACCAAAGTTATCTCCTTGAATGGGAAGATCCGGCAAGGCTACTTTAGAAAGGGCTGGAAAGTCGCGAACGCTATCCCTCCATGTCAGGGATAGAGCCCCACTCCATCCCTCGTCAGCTAATGCCGCCTGCAGCAGGTAAGCGGTCCTATCGCCTGAGAGCATCTCGAATATATATGCCCTTTCGTCTGGGACCAGGATCCTGTAGGTCGAGTTATCGTTTCCCAATGAGCAAAAGGCAAGGGCCGATACTATGTGGGGGATATCCTCAAAGCGAGAAAAAAGAGGGGGAAGCTCGGAAGGATCCCATTGAGGATCCACCACCTCGACCCGCGTTAGGCAACGTGGCTCCGGTTTAGTCGCATTCGACATGCTCGGCGACACGCTCACCGGCGAAGGATGAGCGATAGGAGAGGCGGAGGGAGGGACCATGGAGGACAGCATTATACCGGAGAATACGTCTTTTCTGAGTC
>JAQUTB010000148.1 GCA_028709985.1 Dethiosulfovibrio sp. | reverse complement strand
AGGGAAGCCATGATAGTACATGCCTTCCAGAAAAGCCTTTACGTGGTGGTAAAAAAGTTCCTCCATGCGGCACGATATGACCTCCACCAATGCGTCGGCGGGCAGGACCTTGGTCTTTCCCCTTATGACTATCTCGAACTCCTCGTCATCGGAGGATGGCTCCAGAGAGAGCCTTTTCTTAAGCTCCTCCGCAACGCTTATGGGTATCTTAGCGACGTAAGCTAGGTCGTTGGTTATATGGTCGCCACCTATAGGTATGACGGAAAGCTTGACCGGCCGACCATCCACAAAAATGGCGATACCGGTGGTTCCTCCTCCTATGGATATAACCACAGCACCGGCGGTTCTCTCCTCTGCCGAGAGAGCTCCCAAAGCTGACACCAAAGGCTTGACGACCAGACCGATGACTGCAACTCCTGCCCTCTCGACACAGTTCACCACGTTCTGAAGTGCGGTCGTAGAAACCAACACCGACTGAAGCTCTATCTCCAGCCTTATGCCAGTCATGCCGAGAGGATCGTCTATACCGGTGTTGCCGTCTATAGAGTACTTCACCGGTATGGTATGAAGAACACATCGATTCGAGGATACCGCCAGCTCGCTTTGAGCCGTCTCTATTACCCTCTCAACGTCGTCTAGGTCGATCTGCCTTGGGGTTCTCCCTAGAGAGACCATACCATGAGACACCACGCTATCTATCTCTACACCGCTGAATGCGACCGTAACCTCATCCAGGGGAAACCCCACCATGGTCTCCGCCTCTTTCAGGGCCTTACGAACCGACAGAACCGCCTGTTCAAGGTTCACTATCATGCCCTTTCTTATGCCTGCGGAGGGAGCCTGACCAACACCTATTATTTGGGCCTCGTCAGAACGGCTATCCTTCTCAGCCACGACGACGGACACCTTTGAGGTGCCTAGATCCAGGCCTACAAACATCTCAGGGTCTTTCTTCACGAACCCATCGCTCCCTTCCCGCACAATAGATCTTAAATATCTCTGGCTATGATCTTACCCTCGTAGGATGAGTCTATCACCGATCCGCTGTTGGTTACAGCACCTGAATCGATAAGATCTGAGACCGCCGCTACGACACTGGACAGTTCCCTATCCCTATCCACGATGACGGTAAAAAAACCACCACCATCTCGTCTGCTCAGATAGAGAGAGCCTAGCTCCCCCCCCCCTTCTCTGTACAGACGGAGGGCCTCCAATTTTCCAGGCCAGCTAAGAGATGACACTTTTTCGATAAAAGCGATAAAAGCATGAACATCATAATTAAACTCAAGCACCGCAGAATCCCCTGATACAGGAGACGACATGGAAGGATCGATAACTATCGAAAAATCGTCGGACCTGACGCCATAATACTCCTCGTTTAAAGGGTGAGAGTCCTGCCAGACCAGTCCGTCTCTGGATAAAAACCACCTTTTATCATTCCATCTGAAGGCAAAAGCAACCTCAAGGGGAACCACTTTAAACTCTACATCTCCCAAACCTATCTTTCTCGATACTCTCAGTGGTTCCTTCCCCTGTACAACGTCTTTGAAAGAAGCTCCGTTATCAAACAAAAGTATCGGCCAAAAACGCAAAGCCCTTGCGTCCATAGAGGAAAGAAGCAAGCGCTCGACCCTTACGGAAGGGCAGGACTTGACCTCAATTTTTCTAAGGCGAAACCATTGAAATGACTTCTCTATTCGAAAAGGGAAGGCAATTAAAAAGGAGACAAGAAGCAGTAGAGGAAGGATACCCTTCCTACTATCCCTCACAGGAGATCACCACGTGATCAGGCCCCCATAGCGACAGACCTGGGGATAATCTCCCGGTGAGCAATCTCCTTAACTAGGACATCTCCGATATCTGAGACATCACCGGCCCCAACGGTTAACACCACGTCTCCATCGTCTACTAACGACGTTATTCTGTCAAGGGCATCCTCTCGTCTATCCACCAAGGAAAAACAGGGATGACCGAGCTTTATCAAAGGCTCCGCGATAAGAGCGGAGGTGACCCCAGGAACTGGTAGTTCATCGGCCGGATAAATTGGGAGAAGGACGACCTTATCCGCATGGGAGAGGACGCGTGCAAAATCATCCGCCATAGCCAACGTTCTGGTATACCTGTGAGGCTGAAAGACGACAAATATCTTCCTCCCCGGGAAACTCTGGCTAACCGCCTTAATCGTAGCCTCAACCTCTCTTGGGTGATGCCCGTAATCGTCGTATACGTCGACGCTTTCCGTTCCACCTTTAAACTGAAGTCGCCTTTTAGCGCCTGAAAAATGCCGAAGGTTCTCACAGGTCACCTGGAAAGGGACCGATAAAAGATCGGCCACAATACACGAGGCCAGGGCGTTCATGACATTGTGGTCCCCTGATACAGCGAGCTTAACCCTACCTATCAGGACACCGTATCTCAATACGTCGAAAGAGACCCCACCTCCGTGATTATACTCTACGTCGACGGCTCCCCAATCCCACTTAGCGCCCCATCCGTAGGTTATTTTGGGGAAATCCCTCTCCGCCTCAGTGATTAGCCTTTGAACTCCGAGGTCCTCGCCACAGAGGACCGTTACGCCCCCAGGCATAAGGTTTTTTGTGAACGAGTAGAACGACTCCAGCACAGAGTCGAACGTAGGGTAGTGGTTCACATGGTCCCAGTCTATGTTGGTTATGACCGATATGGTCGGATGAAAACAAAGGAAAGAGCCATCGCTCTCGTCCAACTCGGCGACCATATGAGGCCCTTGACCGAGTTTGGCGTTACAGCCAATATCGCAAAGCTCCCCTCCGATAGCGACGGTAGGGTCGAGCCCAGCCCCTCCCAAGATCATGCTTATCATAGATGATGTCGTAGTTTTTCCGTGAGTTCCGGATACACCGATCCCATACCTTGCGTCAAAGATGGCGCTGAGCATATCCGCCCTCTTTGCCACTTTTAAATTCCTGGATCTAGCCTCGCAAAGTTCCTCGTTATTTTCCGGAATAGCGCTGCTGTATACCACCAGGTCAGGTTTAAACTTATCCAGGTGGTCCGAGCTATGACCTATGTTGAAGTCTATCTCCGCCTTCATAACCTTATCGACGTAGAAACCATAAGACATATCGCATCCGCTGACCTCAAAGCCTAGTTCCTTTAACAGCAAAGCTAGACCGCTCATTCCGGCACCGCCAATTCCCATCAAATGGACATGGCGCACCCCATCCAAGTTGATATCTGTCAGTTCCAATGCTGGACTCTCCCTTCAAATACGCGAAAGAACCAATCGCCATAGTCTACAAATGGCCTCACGGCCGGACCACATAGGCGACCGCGAGAGGGACGATAGTTTTTCTACCAAGCAAAACAAACGCTCCAATCCATCGTTTTCACCCCATACTTCACCTGGAGAGCGAGAGTTTACAAAACACATGGCGTTTGCCTCTTGATGTCCGTCAGAGGCACCTTGCCAAGGAACTACAATGGCAGGAATACCGTAACTGGATACCTCAGCAAGGGTAGATCCTCCTCCTCGGCACACAACCAGATCCGATACGGTATATATGGCGGACATGTCCCAACTTTGGGGTACCCCCAAAATGTACCGTGAGGAGGGACAAACCTCAGTTCCTGGACAGATCCACACATACCCAGCAGATTTTACCATATATGTGCTACTTAAAATTGAATCCACCAAAGAGGAATTGCCTAACGAACCGCCTAAAACCGATACTATCCGCGTATTTTTAAGGATATCCTGATCCAGCCCAAGCTCGGATAGGGCCTCCGATTTAGTCATATGCCTTATGCCTCTGATCGGTATCCCGGTGAAGAAGCCTTTAACCCCGTCGCATCGCTTCCATCCAGTAGCTATGGTAACACCTAATCTATAGGCTAAACGGGTAACCTTGCCTGCAACGGCGTTCTGTTCGTGCCATACGAGCTTCTTCCCCATAAGGATTCCGACTAGGAGTACTGGGAGGGACACATATCCACCGAAGAGCAATATAACGTCAGGGGACTCCTTGATAATTATCCTCATGGCGACAAAAAAAGACAAAAAGACGGCGATAAAACGCTGTAAGACGACAAGAGGACGCCTAGTTCCCAAAGGGGATCCCTGCACGGGAAGCATGAGGGGCTCTATTCCGTGATGGTTGTAGATCTCAAGCTCAAGGGGCCTACTTCCACAGACGTAACCTACACTGTCTCCACATGACTTTCTGAAGAGCCCCAAAGCTATTGCCGGCGTTATATGTCCACCGGTCCCGCCGGCGACCATCAAGAGTCTCAAGCTGTTCCCTCCAATTCTCGAATAGCTCTTATGACAATACCTACCTTCGCCCAGGATACAACCAACGCACTCCCACCGTAACTTACGAAGGGAAGAGGCATACCGGTCATGGGGATGAGGTTTGTGATACCTGCGACGTTTATGCTCAATGGAACAGCTATCGAGAGGGAGATTCCCCAAAGGACCAGGGATATCCATCTGTCATCACATGACCTAAAGTGCATATATATCCTTATAAACCAGAAAAGGAAAAGGGCGAGCAAGCCAATACTCCCATAGACTCCCAGGGTCTCCGATAAAGCAGCAAAGATGAAGTCGGTATGAGCAGCAGGTAGAAACCTGCTCCTCTGTACCGCCCTGCCTAGGCCCGTTCCCCAAAGCCCTCCGTTGGCGAAGGCGACGAATCCCTGGATAGCCTGATATCCAGCGTTGGCCGGATCAGACCAGGGATCGACCCAAGCCAGAATTCGTCTCTGGCGATATCCCCTCTGAGCCAGGAAGACGAACAACGGAGAGAGCAAGACCGCAGCTGAGAGAGGAAGGAGAAGGCCGTAAGCTCCCACGTACATCCCCATAGTGAGGGTAAAAAGAAGCAGCGTCCCACCGAGATCAGGCTGAAGAAGGATCGGGACGGACATAGCTCCGACCAGGATCAAGGACAGGATAAAGGCCCTAAAGGGCTTCAACTCTCCTCTACTGTAGACCCTACAAAGGTGAATGATAAGAAATAAAGCCAGCAATTCAAGAGGCTGAATCGTTATAGGGCCTATCCTGAGCCACCTCAAGGCCCCTCCTCCACCTACCCCAATTCCGGGAATCAAGGGGAGCCAGACCATGAACCAAGATATTCCCAAAAGCAATCCACTTTTATCCCTCCAGAAAGATAAAGGTGTAGCGGAGGTTATTATCATCCCGATCCAGGCTATGACCATCCATTGAGCCTGTTTTTTGCCCAGAGAGAAGGATAGAGTTCCATCGTTGAGCCTGACCGAGGTGAGAGAGAGGATAACCACTATACCTATGGCTGACAACATCAGAGGTATTATCCA
>JAQUTB010000147.1 GCA_028709985.1 Dethiosulfovibrio sp. | reverse complement strand
CGAGGGAGCCGTGGCGGTGGCCCACGGTTGCACCGGAAAAGGACAGGACCAGGTCCGTTTTGAGGTGGCCATAGGGGCCCTGAACCCTGAGCTTGAGGTGGTGGCGCCGGTTCGGGATTGGCATTTCAGCCGTGAGGCGGAGATACAGTACGCCAAGGAACACGACATAGAGGTCGGGGCGTCGGTGGAGTCCCCCTACAGCATAGACGAGAACCTATGGGGGCGGGCCATAGAGTGCGGAGCCCTCGAGGATCCGTGGAACGAGTGCCCTGAGGACGCCTTTGAGATATCGATCTCTCAGGAGGTGGCTCCCAACGAGCCGGAGAACGTGGAGATAACCTTCGAAAAGGGCATCCCTGTGGCACTGAACGGTGAGGCTATGGACGGGGTCTCCCTGATACTCAAGCTTCGTTCCATGGCTGGAGCTCATGGTGTTGGACGTATAGATATGCTTGAGGATCGTTTGGTCGGGTTCAAGAGCCGTGAGGTTTACGAGTGCCCTGCCGCCGTTACCTTGATAGCCGCCCATCGGGCTTTGGAGACCATGACCCTCGCCAAGGACGTCCTCATGGTCAAGAAGCAGCTTGAGCCTCAGTTCGCCGAGCTAGCCTACACCGGATACTGGTTCTCTCCGCTGAAGGAGGCCATCGACGCATTCATAGACAAGACACAGGAGACGGTCAGCGGGACCGTCCGTGTGAAGCTCTTCAAGGGCATGGCCACAGTTACAGGCATAAAGTCGGATAAGTCGGTCTATCACCACGACCTGGCGACCTACTCGGAGGACGACGCCTTCGACCACTCCGCCGCGGTTGGATTCATAAAGGTCTGGGGACTGCCCCTTAAGACCTGGAAGCAGACCCATAAGCAGGATCAGGAGAAGGCCCATTCACTGTCGGTTTCCTGCTAATTTAGCCTCGTGCTATCCTATAGGGATCTCGGAACATCCGGGATCCCTTTTGGGTTTTTTTATTTGAGAGGAGAGATTTTTATGTGGAAGGGCCGTTTTTCCCAAAACACCGACGGTCGTGTTCAGGGTTTTTCCCAGTCGCTGGACCTGGACTGGCGTCTGGCCAAATGGGATATAAGGGGTAGTCTAGCCCACGGTGAGATGTTGGCCAAGCAGGGCCTTATAGCTCAGGACGAGCTCGACGCCATAAGGGATGGCTTTCGGTCCATCCTGGAGGAGATAGACAGGGGCGAGTTCGTGCCTGACCAGGAGCTGGAGGACGTCCACATGAACCTGGAAAGCCGGCTCACCGAGAAAATAGGCTCCGCCGGGGCCAGGCTTCATACCGGAAGAAGCAGGAACGACCAGGTAGGGACCACCATGAGGCTATACGTAAAGGACCAACTCCAGGGGGTAAAAGACGGCCTTGGCGACCTCATGGAAGCCCTTTTGGACAGGGCCGAGGCCCACAAAGAGGTCATAGTACCGGGCTATACCCACCTACAACAGGCCCAGCCTATAAGCATGGGACACTTCTGGATGGCCCACTTTCAGGCCTTCTCCAGGGACCTGAAAAGGCTGGACTTCGCCAGGGACAGCTCCGACGAGTGTCCTCTGGGATGTGGGGCGCTGGCCGGCTCCACACTGCCCCTGGACAGGGAGTATACGTCCCAGATACTTGGATTTTCCCGCCCCTGCGAGAACAGCATGGACGGGGTAGGTCAGAGGGACTATATCTACGATGTCCTGAGCTTCGCCTCCATGTTCGCCGTACACTGTAGCAGGCTGGCGGAGGACCTGATAATCTACTTCAGCTCCGAGTTCGGCTGGGTCAAGCTGCCCGATGGGTTCTGCACCGGGTCGAGCATAATGCCCCAGAAGAAGAACCCGGACGTGCTGGAGCTTATCAGGGGGAGGACCGGCCAGGTAATAGGTCACATGTTGGACCTTTTGATAACCCTAAAGGGGTTACCCATGACCTATAACCGCGATCTCCAGGAGGATAAAAGAGGCCTCTTCGCGACCTTCGATGTTCTGTCCCACATCCTAGGCGTACTCCCTCCCCTGATAAAGTCCGTCGAGGTCGATGTGGACAGGGCGGCCGAGAGCTTCTCCGACGGTATGGCTCTGGCGACGGACGTAGCCGAGTACCTTGTTACCAAGGGGGTCCCCTTCAGGGAGGCCCATCACAGGGTCGGAAGCCTGGGTGGCTGGTGCGTCAGGGAGGGCATGAGCCTTTTCGACCTTACCCTAGACCAGTTCAAGGAATTTTTGGGGCAGGAGACCGGGGAAGACCTGCTGCCAATGGTGGACCTTGAGGCCGCGGTAATCAGGAGGGACACCCTCGGTGGGACCGGCTTCAGACAGGTGTCGCATCAGATAGAGAAGGGTAGGGAGATCCTGGGGAGAGTAAAGACCGGTGGCAGCTCTTTACAGGACAGAGCTGAAGAAGTATAATTCACGCAATTTTTTTATCCCCTAGGGGCAAGGTTTCAGATGGGAGTTGTTACTTATGAGATATTCAAAGAGAGTCGAATGGTGCGATACGTCCGATATAGGCGATATCCTCAAGGCCCTGTCGGACCCTGAGATACTTTCCCTCGCAGGAGGACTTCCTGCGCCGGAGCTGTTCCCCATAGACGATATCAAGTTGGCTACGGCTCTGGTTTTGGACAGGGAGGGACGTAGAGCCCTTCAGTACTCCTCCGCCTACGGGGATCCCAGGCTGAGGGAGATCGTGGCGAAGAGGATGACAGAGAAATACCGCACCCCCGCCAAGGCCGAGGAGGTGCTCATAACAAACGGCTCACAACAGGCCCTGGACATGGCAGGCAAGGTCTTTTTGGACGAGGGGTCGGTGGTGTTGTGCGAGAGCCCGACATATCTCGGAGCCCTTGGGGCCTTCAAGACCTACGGGGCCAGGTTCGTCGGCGTCGAGACGGACAAGGACGGCATGGTAATAGAGGACTTAGAGAGGAAGCTCAAGGAGATAGAGGATGTCAGGATGGTCTACGTCAACCCGGACTTCCAAAACCCAACCGGGATAGATTGGTCTGTGGATCGCAGAAAGGCCTTCGCTGAGGTCGTCGGGCGGTACGGGGTTCCGCCTTGGAGGACAACCCCTACGGGGAGCTTCGTTTCGACGGGCCCTGCCCTCCCTCAATAAAGAGCTTCGACACCACCGGGGTGGTTATTTCCCTTGGCTCATTCTCCAAGATCTTCTGTCCCGGCATGAGGGTGGCCTGGATGATCGCGGCTCCGGAGATACTGTCTAAGTTTGCCGATATGAAACAAAACGACATCCTATGTTCCTCGACACTCCACCAGGCCCAGATCGTGGCATATATGGAGATGTTCGACCTGGACCTTCACGTGGAGAAAATCTGTCAGGTCTACAGGAAGAGGCTGTCGGTCATGATGGAGGCTATCGGCCAGTTCTTCCCCAAGGGGGCGGTGGTTAATCCACCTGCCGGAGGGCTTTTCGCCTGGGTCGAGCTTCCCGAGGGGATCAACGCCAGGGACGTTTTCAAGGTGGCAGTTGAGGAGCACAAGGTGGCCTTCGTGCCAGGAGGGGCTTTCTTCGCCGAGCCAGGCCACGAGAACTACATGAGGCTGAACTTCTCCGGTGTAAGCGAGGACCGGCTAAAAGAGGGCATCCGAAGGCTGGGTCAGGTCCTGGCTCAGAGCCTTTAGTGTATCTCTAAAAACGTTGCTCCTCGGAGAGATCGTCCCGCCTGAGCCCTGTCTCGCCTGGACGTATTTTTGACCTTCCTGTTCCGTACGAACCGCCTCGGAGGGTACGTCCTGTGCCCCTCGGCTTGGGGCGACTTCCTGTCGCCCCATTCGTACTACACGACGGAATGTCAAAAATACAGGCTCGAACGGGCTCCGTCGGGACGATCTCTCCTAGGGGACTCAAGCGTGAGTTTTTAGGGATTTCCCTTAAAAGAGCAGGGAGAGGCTCTCTAGAGATCCTCTCCCTGTTTTCGTCTTACTGAGGCTCTTTTAACGTATTTTTCCTTCCCCTGGACGCCAGCACTTTCTGGAAATGCCTCATCTCCACAGTGGGCTGTCCTTTTTCTCCCGCCCTTATGTACTCCCTCACAGCGTCGGTGGTGGCCATTCGGCATATCATGGATATATCCCCTCCGGTGCATCCCTCTGTGGCCTTTGCCAGGTATCCCATGTCCACGTCCTCGGCCAGGGGCTTCTCCCTGAGGTTGATCTGGAATATGGCCCTTCTGCCGTCGTGGTCCGGCAGGGGAAGCTCTATGACCATGTCGAACCTGCCAGAGCTGAACATCGCCGGGTCTATCAGGTCTATCCTGTTGGTGGTGGCCAGGACCATAACCCCGTCCATGTCCTCCATGCCGCCCATCTCGGAGAGAAACTGGCTTATAACCCGATCGGTGAACTGGGAAGAGGCCCCTCCGTCCTTTCCCCTCACCGGGACCAGCGACTCTATCTCGTCGAAGCACAGCAGCGACGGAGCCGCCTGTTTCGCCTTTCTGAATACCTCCCTTATGGCCCTTTCGCTCTCGCCCACGAAGCGGGACATCAGGGATGGGCCCTTTACGGAGATGTAGTTTGCCCCGCTCTCCCTGGCCAGGGCCTTCACCAGAAGGGTCTTTCCCGTCCCAGATGGTCCGTGGATCATTATTCCCTTAGGGGGAGAGATCCTAAACCGTCGAAACACGTCGCCGTGCTCCAGGGGCCACTGGACCGCCTCCCTGAGCTCCCCTGTGACCTCCTCCAACCCTCCTACGTCGTCCCATGTGACGTTGGGCCTCTCCACGAAGACCTCCCTTATCGCCGAAGGCTCGACCTCCCTGAGGGCGGACGAGAAGTTCTTCATGTCTATCTCCATGGTCCTGAGCCTGTCGTAGGGAACCTGAGGGTCCTCGAAGTCCATGGAGGGCATTATGCCCCTGAGGGCCGCCATGGCGGCCTCCTTGGCGAGAACCTCAAGGTCCGCCCCCACGAAGCCGTGTGTTACCTCGGCGATCCTTATAAGGTCCACGTCCCGGGCCAGGGGCATACCTCTGGTGTGGATCTGGAGTATCTCCTCCCTGCCCTTCCTGTCGGGGATGGGGACAGGGACCTCTCTGTCGAAACGCCCCGGCCGTCGGAGAGCCGGATCTATGCTGTTTGGAAGGTTTGTGGCGGCGATGACAACTATCTGTCCCCTGGCCTGGAGGCCGTCCATAAGGGCCAGCAGCTGAGCCACGACGCGGCGCTCAACCTGCTTTTCCCCTCCCATCTCCTCCCTCTTTGGGGCTATGGCGTCTATCTCGTCTATGAAGATTATGGACGGGGCGTGGGCCTGGGCCTCCTCGAAGACCTGTCTCAGCCTCTGTTCGCTCTCGCCGTAGTACTTGCCTATTATCTCCGGTCC
>JAQUTB010000146.1 GCA_028709985.1 Dethiosulfovibrio sp. | reverse complement strand
CTTGGCAACATCCAGATACAGAGAGCCAAGCTCGTTGACGCAGAACTGATGAATAGCCACTGTGGGTATGTGGAACTCGTACGACTCGTATCCCTTGGTGACCTTTGCAACCAGCCTGTTCAACTTGGAGAGGATCCATCTGTCAAAAGATGAGAGATCGCTATACTCCACAGTATCCCTCTCGGGGACGAAGTCGCTGAGGTTGCCCAACAGGAACCTTGCCGTGTTCCTGATACGCCTGTATTCCTCACTCAGGGTCTTTATTATCGTATCGGATATCCTGATGTCGTTTTTGTAATCGGTGGAGGCCACCCAAAGTCGCAGGATATCAGCGCCGTAGGCATCGATTATCTCCTGAGGTGCTACCACGTTCCCTATGGATTTAGACATCTTTTTGCCCTGACCGTCGACTATAAACCCATGGGTCAGGACCGCCTTGTAGGGAGCTACTCCCCTGGAGCCTACAGAGGTAAGTAGGGAGGTCTGGAACCATCCTCTGTGTTGATCACTGCCCTCAAGATAAAGGTCCGCGGGCCAAGAAAGGTCGTCTCTGGTCTCCAAAACAGCGAAGTGGCTGACGCCAGAGTCAAACCACACGTCCATTATGTCCCGTTCTTTCTCGACGTTACGAGAACCACAATCGGGACATTTGGCCAGATCCCCTATCAATTCCTCAGGGGACTCCTGCCACCAGACGTCACACCCCTTTTCCCTCACTTTTTCCTGAACCAGCCTCATCGCCTTGGGGTCGAGGATCATCTTTCCACAGTCTTTGCAGTAAAAGGCCGGTATAGGGACACCCCATACCCTCTGGCGACTTATACACCAGTCGGATCTATCCCTCACCATGTTGTATATCCTGTCCCGTCCCCACTCGGGAACCCATTGGACCTGATCGATGATATCCAGAGCTTCCTTTCGGAACTTGGCCACGTTAACAAACCACTGATCGGTGGATCTAAATATAACCGGTTTCTTGCAACGCCAGCAATGAGGGTAAGAGTGGACGATCTTCATCCGTCCCAGAAGTCTTCCGTTTTCTGTTAGTACCTCAAAGACCTTCTTCTCTCCCTCCGAGAGGGTCATTCCACCTACTAGTTTCGTATCGGTAACGTACCTTCCAGACGCGTCCACTGGGTTATAGACTTCGATGCCGTATCTCACACCTGTTTCGTAGTCCTCCACACCGTGTCCAGGGGCGGTGTGGACGCAACCGGTCCCTGTGTCCAACACGACGTAATCGGCCAAAACTATGGGAGTTACCCTATCGGGATAGAAGGGATGTAGTGCCTCTACTCCCTCCAGTTCAGAGCCCTTGACCGCCAATAAAGGCGGTCCGAAAGACAGGCCTGTAGCCTTCTGGACCTCCTCCACAAGCTCATCTGCCAGGAGATAGACGGAGTCACCTGAGGGGACAAAGACATACCGATAGGAAGGGTGTATCGCTACGGCCATGCTTGCGGGCAAGGTCCAGGGGGTCGTCGTCCAGACTATGACGTTGACGTCCTTGCCCTTCAGAAGGTCGAACTTCTCGCCCACCTTGGGCATGGAGTAAGATACATAGATAGAGGGAGACGTCTCATCACCATACTCTATCTCCGCAGCGGCCAGAGCCGTCTGACAGTCGATGCACCAGTAGACGGGCTTCTTTCCCTTGTAGACTAGGCCCTTCTCCACAATGTCGGCGAAGACGCCGATCTGAGCCGCTTCATATTCCGATTTCAGAGTTACATAGGGGTTCTCCCAATCTCCAATGACGCCGAGACGTTTAAACTCCGATCTCTGGACGTCTAAAAAATCCATAGCATACTTGGTGCAACGTTTCCTCAACTCAACAGGATCGATGGAGTCCTTATCCACATCCTGGTCCTTGAGCACCTTAAGCTCTATGGGAAGGCCATGGGTATCCCATCCAGGAACGTATGGGCAGTAATAGCCCCTCATGGACTTGAACTTAGGGATAAAATCCTTCAGTATCTTATTAAAGGCAGTTCCTATATGAATATGGCCGTTAGCGTAGGGGGGCCCATCGTGAAGGATAAACGTTTTTTTGCCTTTATTTTTATCTTTCATCCTATCGTTAAGTTTTATTTCGTTCCAGAACTCCAGGAATTGGGGCTCCTTCTTTGCCAATCCAGCCCTCATGGGAAAATCGGTCTTTGGCAAACATAGAGTTTCTTTGAAATCCTTGGACATAAAGGTCACCTCTCAATACGGAAATGCCGCCTCGTTTGAGGCGGCGCATCTTACGACATCGAATTGTATCACGTATTTATGGATATGGCCAAAAAGGCCGAGTATCTAGGCCATTTTTTTGGCTTTTACAACCTGCATCAGATGGATACCGATAAGCACGGTGAGACCTATAGCATCGCTGTAGCCTCCCGGAATCAAGAGGCAAAGGGCACCTGCTAGTGCGATAACCCTTAAATACATGGCCATAGGAACCTTATAGTATCCCACAGAGCTCATGCCAAGCAGAAATACGCCCAAAACCGCCGTTCCTACCGCTAAGACAAACTTACCAGCTGTGAAGTTGACCAAAACCAGGATGGGGTTAAAGGCATATATATATGGGACCAGAAATCCAGCTAACGCAAGTTTTATCGCGGTAGCCCCGGTCTTAAACGGGTCGGCCCCAGCTATTCCAGCCCCAGCATAAGCCGCCAATGCGACCGGAGGACTCAGGTCTGCTGCTATGCCAAAGTAAAGCACGAACATGTAGGCAGCCATTGGCGCGACCCCCAACTGAAACAGGGCAGGAGCGCACATCGTGCTCGTCACTATGAAGTTGGCGGTAGTCGGAAGACCTGCTCCAAGGAGTATACAGGCGATCATGGTTAGGAATAGGGTCGGAAGCAACTTGCCGCCAGCTATGGCGACGACGGCACTGGCTATCCTGAGGCCAAGACCGGTCAGAGTTGCTGTCCCGACGATAATACCCACAGTAGCGCATGCACAGGCAACCCCTATCGCACCTCTAGCGCCGTTCTCGAAGGCCATCATCAGCTTCTTGGGGGTCAACCAGGTCTCCATATTGAAGTAAGAGACCACGATACTCATCACTATACCGTTGAAGGCGGCCTTCAGCGGGGTATAGCCGGCGATCAGGAAATAGATTATCCCTACTATGGGGATAAGGAGAAGTCCTTTTTCCTTAAGAAGAGGTGCTAACTTAGGAAGTTGCTCTTTAGGGAGCCCTTTGAGTCCAAGCCTAGTTGCCTCAAGATGGACCTGTACCATGACAGCGAAATAGTAGAGCAACGCAGGAACTATGGCAGCCATGGCTACCTGGATATAGGGCACACCTAAGAATTGAGCCATTATGAAAGCAGCTGCGCCCATCACAGGGGGCATTATCTGTCCACCTGTGGACGCCACCGCCTCAACCGCTCCGGCAAAGTGGTTAGTGTATCCCACGCTCTTCATAAGAGGTATCGTGAACATACCGGTGGTACAGACGTTTGCAACAGAGGAGCCGGATATGGATCCCATAAGCCCGGAGCTCAACACCGCTACCTTTGCTGGACCGCCGGTGCTATGACCAGCAAGGGCCATCGCCAGGTCGATTATGAATTTCCCAAGGCCAGTCTGTTCAAGAACCGAACCGAAGAGGATGAACATGAAGACGAACGTAGCGGAGACCCCTAGAGGGATTCCAAAAATTCCCTCCGTTCCCAGATACATGTGGTTGATTATCCTTTTCACCGAGAAACCACGATGTTGAAAAAGCTGGGGAAAATATCTGCCGTAGAAACAGTAGGCTATGAAGAATATGGCGATACAGGGCAAAACTGGGCTGGACACCCTTCTGGTCGCCTCCAGCAACAATAGAAGACAGACAAAGCCCATGACTATATCGGTCTGAGTGGGTAACCCCGCTCTGTTTACCAGCGTATCGAAATTTATCACCAGATACAGGGCGGAATAGGCCGAGACCACGGCTAAGATATAGTCTGTAACGGGGATCTTATGTTTGGGGGAGTCCTTCCTAGCCGGGTAAAGCAGGAAGACCAATCCCATCACAAAAGCAAGATGGACAGCTCGCTGCTGAAGAGCAAGCAAAAGCCCAAATCCTGAGGTATAAAAATGGAAAATAGACATAGAGACAGCGATGACGGTTATCAGTTTTGCCTGCCAATCGTCAAACTCCCTGTATCTAGCCTCGGTGTCAAACTGTTTTCTAAGGTCATCAAGATCAATGGTTTTATTCACTTCGCTCAAAAAAACCCCTCCTCTGCGGTCTTAGCGCTAAATCCCCATCCAACTCAGCACCATAGGCCTGCAAGACATAAAAACTTCGCATCTGCTATTGGGACAAAGATCAAAGACCGACAACCAATCGCCGGGAGGGAAACGAAACTGATTTTTTCCCAAAGACTCGTCCCCTATCCTCACCGTCAGCTCTTTAGCTGAAAATCGGCCCCCGAAAAACCTCATCCACTCTCGATCGGACTTAAAGAAGCCACTCCTATTCGTCTCAGTAGGTAACCCAGCGTTGTGAGACTTTACCCTCTCCTCCCATAACCAAATTTTTTTGTCTACAAAGATGTAGACATCCTCCACCTCGGTCAATTCAAGAGAATGGACGTACCTCGTCTCCCAAGATGTCCCTAACGACGCTGTTTTCGAGATATTCAACTGCTCGCATCCGAAACGGAGGGATACACACGGCATGGGTACAAAAAAAACGTAAAAAAAGGACAAAATAGCTATGGAGATCAAAAGTCGACGAAGCAAAAAAGGCAAAGAACTCCCTCCTGACCGAATCGATCTAATTATAGCTCTTAGGGTCCGATTTAACAAGATAGTTGTCGCAAAAAGCAAAGTCTTCTTTTTAGTCTTTATGTTTGCATATCAACTGTTTCTATATTCAAGATAATTTGACCTGACTATCTGACGTGATAAAGGGCTTGAGATATAAAAAAACCCCGTCCGGCTAGACAAATGGACGAGGCTTAAATCTCAAAGAAAATTAAAGTCTTCAATGGCGGACCTGGGGGGATTCGAACCCTCGACCTACGGCTTAGGAGGCCGTCGCTCTATCCTCTGAGCTACAGGCCCGCATCTCGGACGCAGGGAATCATACCATGAGATGCGATCAAATTCAAGACCGGTAAACGACTAAAAAGGGAAATAGAGGCGTTTTTTTGGGCAAAGATTTCCCTGGTTCGACGGACATCGATCTTTATTTGCGAGATCAGGGCGGATGGATCGTTGAAACGGTACATTGGCCTGATTTTCTCAAAGAAGAGCACGCATAGCCTGCTACCATAAAGATCTCCGTCGTAACCTACGAGGTGCACCTCTATCCTATCGTCCTCGATATCGCCAAACGTGGGATTGCGTCCGAC
>JAQUTB010000145.1 GCA_028709985.1 Dethiosulfovibrio sp. | reverse complement strand
ATGAGGGTATAGAGTCCGATATCGTAGCCACCAGACAGTTCGCAAAGAGGCAGATGACATGGTTTAGGAAATTTTTTCCTGTAGACTGGTACGATCTGTCCAAAACAAGCTATAATGAGGTGTTGTCTGAGGCGTTTGATTCATCTCTGGCCCATTTAGAAGAGGGTGCTATAAATTGAAGATCGTAGTCGCTGAGCCTACCGGTCTGTGTTTCGGCGTTACCAGGGCCATAAAGACCATGGAGGAGGCCCTAACCTCCCAGGGTAAGATATTCTGCATAGGGAGTCCAATCCACAACCCACAGGAGGTAAAGAGGCTTGAGGCGCTTGGCCTCGTGGTGGTGGATAACGACGATCACGTCCCTGCCGGTGAGGCTGTTTTCGTAAGGGCACACGGCATATCTCCTGATGTGCATAGGCGTCTGATCGAAAAGAGCGTTACCATCATAGACGGAACCTGCCCATTTGTCAGGAAGGCGCAGAAGATGGCAGAACAGTTATCCAGAGAGGGATATTTTCTGTTGGTCCTCGGAGATAAAGACCATCCCGAGATTCAGGGCATATTGGGCTACGTAAAAGGCCCTTATATGGTCATATCTCAAGAAAGCGACCTCCAGGCTATTGATAAAATCGATAAAATTGGTATTATATCTCAGACGACACAGCAAGAATCGACCCTGAAGGACATAGCCTATCACGCTGTAGGCTTGGCTAGGGAGATTCGTGTGTCCAATACCATATGCAGGGCCACCGTTGAAAGACAGAACGCGGTTCGACGTCTTGCCGGCTCGGTCGATGGCATAGTGGTCATCGGAGGTCACAACAGCGCAAATACGGCTAAGCTCTTTCGTATAGCGCAGGAATCAGGAACGCCTGCGCTGTGGGTTGAAGAAGCACATCAACTCGATAGGGGGTGGTTGTCGGACAAGGGAACGATAGGAATTGCCGCCGGGGCAAGTACCCCGGACTGGCTGATAAAACAACTACAACAAGCGATCCTGTAAGGGATCGCAGGACGTCAGGGGGATGTCAAATAATGAGTGAAGAGATTAAGAACCACGCAACTGAAGATATGACCATGGAGCAACTTTTGGAGAGTTCAGGTGGCCTTGAGGAGATACACAGAGGCAAGGTAGTCACCGGGACCGTAGTAGAGCAGGCCGAGGGCGGCTGGCTTGTGGACGTAGGGTACAAATGTGAGGGATTCCTCCCCACCAGGGAGTGGAGCCACCACATCCTCGTAGGAGACAGTGCCGAGCCTTCCATCGGACAGGAGCTTCAGGTCCAGGTGGTAAACGTTCGCCAGGGAGAGGAATCTCAGCTGGTGGTAAGTCGTTGGCGTTGCGAATTCGATCGCCGTTGGCAGGAGCTTGAGGAGACTATCGCCGGTCAGGAGACGTTCTCCGTAAGAGGGCTTCGTAAGGTCAAGGGTGGTCTTATGGTTGACTGTTGCTCTCTTGAGGGATTTATCCCCATATCCCACCTCGCCGAGGAGGGAAGGGGCGTCAATCCTGGAAAGTTTATCGACGAGATTTTCGACGTCAAGCTTCTTGAGAAGGACCGCCGTAAGCGCCGTCTGGTGCTGTCCAGAAGGTCCATCCTCGATCAGGAGATCTCCGAGCAGCGGGACAACTTCTATAAAGACGTTGAAGAGGGAACTGTCCTTGAAGGAACCGTCAGCAGCCTCACCTCCTTCGGGGTTTTCGTCAACCTCGGTCCCATCGACGGTCTCGTCCATATAAGCGAGCTTTCCTGGCACAGGAACGCTAAGCCCAAGGACATAGCCAAAAAGGGCGACACGGTTAAGGTAAAGGTCATCGGCATCGATCACGACCACAACCGCATATCCCTCAGCATGAGGCAGACCGATTCCGATCCCTGGGATACCATCGTCGAGAGATGGCATCAGGGCGACAAGGCTACTGGAGTCGTCACCAACGTAACCGATTTCGGCGCCTTCGTCGAGGTCGAGCCTGGGATCGAGGGACTTGTCCACATCGGGGACCTCAGCTGGGCCAGGATCAAACATCCCAAGGAAGTCGTCAAGAAGGGCCAGGAGCTGGAGACCGTCGTCCTCAGCGTCGATCCCGTCAAAAAGCGCCTCAGCCTGGGCTTCAAGCAGCTTAACGATCCCTGGAACGGTATCGATGAGCGTTACGCAAAGGGACAGGATATACCTGTTACCGTCGTTCGCCTCGCCGACTTCGGAGCCTTCGTAGAGCTTGAGAAGGGCGTCGAGGGGCTCATACACATATCCCAGCTAAGCAACAAGAGGGTCGAGAAGCCAGGAGACGTCCTCTCCGAGGGACAGGAGGTCACAGCCCGCATCATAGAGGTTAACTCCTCCGATCGCAGGATCAGGCTCAGCCTCAGTGCCCTTGAGGAAGGCGAGAAGAGAGAGAGACCCGCAGGCCAGTCCGCTGGCGGAAGAAAGAAGAAATCCGAATCGGAGAAGCCTGTTTCCAACTTCCAGTCCGAGGAGGGTCCCATCACATTGGGAGACGCCTTCGGAGACATCTTCGACAGGAACTGACGTTTATCCACAGAGGACGCCGCACTCCAAATTCGGGGTGTGGCGTCTTTTACTTTTTTCTAAGTTATCGCGTTAAGTAAAGGAGACGGACATGTTGAGCGACCACACTCTTAGGGTATACCCTGACCCAGTTTTAAGGGAAGAGACAAAGGTAATTGAGTCTTTTGATGAGTCTTTTGATACTTTTGTCGATGAGCTTAAAAATTTTATGATAGAATATGACGGTGTTGGTTTGGCAGCACCTCAGATAGGTGAAAGCCTGAAAGTTGCTGTCATCTTCTACGAGGAAAAATTCTATGTCTTGGTCAATCCGGTTATAAAGTACAAAGAGGGAGAGCAAAGAGACCAGGAGGGTTGTCTGAGCTTTCCGGGGATTTTTGAGGACGTCACCAGGCCCTACAGAGTCATCGTGGAGGCTAGGGACGGAAAGGGAGTTCCCTATACCGTAGAGGCGGAGGGATTCCTAGCCAGAGCTATGTGTCATGAGATAGATCATCTTAACGGTAGGCTCATGATCGATCATCTCTCCCCGATGAAAAGAGAGATGATAAAGAAAAAACTCTCCAAGATGAGAAGGGAGGACAACGATTCTTGATCAAGATATGGTTCATGGGGAACGGATTTTTTGCGTCTAAATGTCTTGAATCGATGTCGGAGGCTGGAACATCCCCCTCTCTCGTCATAACGGCCCCTCCAAGGCCGTCGGGCAGGAGAGGGATGGCTCCGTCTCCCACGCCTGTGGAGACATCGGCCACTGAGCTTTCTCTTAATGTACATAGATCGTCTAACGTCAACTCCGACTCTGTTCTGCTGGATATGCTGGATATAGAACGCCCTGAGTGCATATTAGTGATCGACTTCGGCCAAAAAGTAAAAGAGCCATATCTTTCCCATCCTAAAGCAGGGTGTTTGAACCTACACCCATCCCTGTTGCCAGCCTACAGAGGGGCAGCACCGGTCCAAAGGGCCATTATGGATGGGCACGATAAAACCGGTATCACAGTCTTTCGCCTAGTTGAAGAGATGGACGCTGGGCCAATTCTCATACAGGAGACGATCGATATCGGTCGTGACGAGACCTCTGGAGAACTGCTATTTCGACTTGCATACATAGGTGGCGTTTTGCTCTCCAGAGGCGTAGAATCTTTTATAGATGGCGAGATTCTTCCTCAACCTCAAAATTCGCTGTTGGCCACATATGCTGGAAAAATAGACAAGACAGAAGCACTTCTCTCCTGGAACCTATCGGCTATCTCGATACACTGTATCGTAAGAGCACTAAATCCCTCACCTGGCGCTTATTTCTATCTCCAAGGACGTAGAGTAAAACTGTGGAAGACCGAGGTCATCGACGAGCTTCAGGGTGAACCTGGAACGGTCTTTCTGGACGAGCGTGGTTACCCTATGGTAAAGTGTTTGCGTGGTGCCGTGAGGCTTTTGACCGTCCAGCCGGAGGGGAAGAGAAATATGACCGGCGTGGAGTGGGTCAGGGGATCCCACCTATCGGAAGGGGATATGATGTCGTGACATACCAGAAGGATCTTTTCGCCAATTTGATGAACAGACATCCCTGGCCTAAGGCCATAGCCGTGACCGGGGCTTTGGGGTCAGGAAAGACCGAGTGGGTGTTGAACCTCGCGCTGGGATTTAGCTCGATGGGCGAGAAGGTAACGATAGCCGACGTGGATATAATAAACCCCTACTTTTGCGTTCGTCAGGTGTCGGATACCCTGGAAAAACAGGGGTTTCGCATATTAACCGCACCGGACAAAGCCAAGTGGATAGACATGCCCCTGGTAACCGCTCAGGTCGATTGGGCTCTGTCCGAGCCAGACGGACGGCTTCTTCTGGACGTCGGCGGTGATGCGGAGGGGGCTTTGGCCCTCACCAAGTATAGAGAGAGAATGGTCTCAGCAGGATATCTTCTGATCCTGGTGGTAAACGCCTATCGTCCAATGACCTCCACCGTAGAGGGGATCTCCCTGATGAGGAGACGTATGGAGGAGATCGGAGGGCTCAAGGTTGGAGCGTTGGTCTGTAACTCTCACCTTATGAGCGAGACCACAGTAGATGTGGTGTCAGAGGGACTGGAGCTGGTGGAGGCGGCGGGGAAAGAGCTTGACCTTCCTGTCCTATATGCCGGAGTGCCTCCCCACCTTTACGATGAGGCCAAGGAGAGTTTATCCTCTCGGTTAGTGCCCCCCTGGCCTGTCTCAAGGTACATGCTGTTGCCCTGGGAGAGGGGAGCTATGTGGTCAACCGGCCTTCCTTCCAAGAATCATGGAGCTCGAATCCTCCGTCAGGAGGCTGCCAAATAGAGCTGTTTTAAAGCGACAAAAAACGCGAGAGGGGTGTTGTTGCTCATGGCAAAAGGGCGAATAGTGATCGCCGAGGAGTACTGCAAGAGCTGTGGCGTCTGTGTTGCCGCATGTCCCGTTAAGGTCCTTCGAATTTCCGAGAACCTTAACTCTAAGGGGCACAGACCGGTCGAGCAGTACAAGGAAGGCTGTATAGGGTGTGGAATGTGTGCCATTTCCTGTCCCGATGCGGTCATAGAGGTCTACAAGATCACCGAATAAGGGGGGAGAGCGAAACATGGCGAAGGTGCTCATGAAAGGAACCGAAGCTATAGCGGAAGCGGCTATTCAGGCTGGGTGCAGATATTTCTTTGGCTATCCTATAACGCCTCAGAACGAGATACCGGAATACATGTCAGCCCACCTTCCCGAATACGGTGGGGTATATATCCAGGGGGAGAGCGAGGTCGCATCGGTGAACATGATCCTTGGCGCGGCCGCGACGGGATATCAGGTCATGACGACCTCGTCCAGCCCTGGGATCC
>JAQUTB010000144.1 GCA_028709985.1 Dethiosulfovibrio sp. | reverse complement strand
GGATCGACCACTACACGGCCTGCAACTACGTTCCCTACTAGGACGTGGCCTATCAGGGATGGTCCGAGGACCTGTGCTCCTCCGTCGTCGATCTGGCTAAGCTTCCATCCATAGGCTGGACCTCCCAGATCGCAGGTTACGTAACAGAGGACGCTGCCAGGGAGACTGGCCTAGCGGTAGGGACTCCCGTCATAGTTGGCGCTACCGACGCTGCCTCGGAGGCTGTGTCAGTTGGGGTCGTGGAGCCGGGGCAGATGATGCTCATGTATGGATCGACCCTTTTCATGATCCAGGTCACGGACTCCCCTGTGACCGATACCAGGCTCTGGTCCGCTCCGTTTCTGTTCCCGGGGACATATTCGCTCATGGCTGGCATGGCCACCACAGGTGTCCTCACCAAATGGTTCAGGGACAACTGCGCCGTAGATCTGCTGGAGCAGGAGTCCGACGGAGGTGCCTCGGCCTTTTCCTCTTTGGCCGGTATGGCATCATCGGTCCCTCCTGGATCGGAGGGGTTGGTGGTGCTTCCCTATTTCAGCGGGGAGAGGACTCCCATCAACGACCCAAGGGCCAGAGGAGTCGTCTTCGGACTTACCCTGTCCCACAGGAGGGAGCACGTTTACAGGGCCATCCTGGAGGGTGTCGGGCACGGTGTCCGGCATCACGTTGATCTGCTGCGCGAGATCGGAGCTGAGCCCAGGGAGTTCCGTGCCGTGGGCGGTGGAACGAAAAACCTCCCATGGCTTCAGATGGTCAGCGATATATGCGGGATAGATCAGCTCGTGCCTCCTGTGACCTTCGGGGCCTCCTACGGCGACGCGTTCCTGGCCGGCCTTGGAATAGGCCTTTTCAGTGCTCATGATCAGATTAACTCCTGGGTCGGGGAACCGACAAGGATCCACAACGATTTAAACCTGAAACCCCTTTACGACCTGTACCATAGGGTATATCTCGATCTCTATAAAAACACCTTCGGCCTGATGCACGACCTGGGGAAACTGTCCGCAGATAGCTAAATCGACCGCCTTGGGTGGTCTTATTGGAGGGATTCGCTTTGATATTACGGGAAGAAAGAGAACTTATCGTCGAGTACGGCAGGAAGCTGATGGAGGCCAACCTCACCACCGGAACGGGGGGAAACCTGAGCATATTCAACAGGACGGAGGGATATATAGCCCTCAGCCCATCGGGAATGGACTATTTCGATGTGAAGCCCGAGGACGTGGTCATAATGACCCTGGACGGTGGGTTTGTGGAGGATGATCACATGGTTCCAACCTCGGAATGGGGGCTCCATCTGGGGCTCTACAGGGTCAGATCCGACGCATCGGCCATAGTACACTGCCATTCCGACTACGCCACAGCGGTGTCCTGTCTTGGAATAGACCTGCCTGCCGTCAACTACATGGTCGCGGTCGCTGGGGATAAGGTCCCGATAACGTCTTTTGCGGTATATGGGACACCGGAGCTGGCCAAAAACGTGGCCGATAACATCGGAGACTACAACGCCGTGCTCATGGCAAACCACGGTCAGATAGCCCTAGGCAGGTCCATGAAGGCCGCCTTCACTGTGGCACTGAACGTAGAGTACGTCGCCAGGCTCTACGTGCTCGCCAAGAGCGCTGGAGAGCCGGTCATACTGCCCAAAGAGGCCATAGAGGGGACCCAAAGGCAGTTTGCCTCCTACGGACAGACCAAAAAGAGGTGAGCCCGATGGAGATGCCTGTCCACTGTCTGGCCTTCGACCTGGGAAGTTCCGGCGGAAGGGCGACCCTGGGAACCTACGACGGCGAGAGGCTGTCCCTTGAGACTGTCCACTCCTTCGAGAGGCGACCGGTCAGAATAGGCTCTCGCTGGTATTGGGAGATCCTCTACGACCTGGAGGAGATAAGAAAGGGGCTTGTAAAGGCCTCCGCTAAGCTGAACGGCAGGCCCTTTACCGTCGGAATAGACACATGGGGCGTCGACTATGGGCTGATAGACAGGACAGGCGACCTTATGGCCCCGGTCCACTCCTACCGTGATCCCAGGACGGAAGGCCTTTACGACGAGCTGTTTGAGCTTGTTCCGAAGGGCGAGATATACGGCAGGACCGGCATAATGTTCATCCAGTTCAACACGTTGCTTCAGCTCTACGCCCACCGAAAGGAGAAGCCCTGGATATTCGACGAGGCGGAGAGCCTGCTCTTTCCTCCCGACCTTTTCTCCTACTTCCTGACCGGGAGGAAGGTCAACGAGATGACCATCGCCTCCACGTCACAGTTTTTCGATCCGTCGGTCCGCGACTGGGCTCCAGACATAATGGAGAAAGCTGGCATACCGTCCAGGCTCCTGTGCCCTCTTGTAACGCCTGGGACCTTTATAGGGCCTCTCGACGAGGGGTTTCGCCAAGCCTCGGGGCTACCGAGCGGTATATCCGTCGTGGCGGTGGGTGGACATGACACAGCTTCGGCTCTCGCAGCGGCCCCTTTTGACTCAGAGGGGCGAAGCGCCTTTATAAGCCTTGGAACGTGGTCCCTTCTGGGAATGGAGCTTGACCGGCCAGAGCTATCCCCCAAATCGATGGAGATGAACTTCACCAACGAGATGGGAGTGGGCGGTAAGGTCGTATATCACAAGATAATCGCTGGACTATGGCTGATACAGGAGTGCAGGAGATGCTGGCGGGAGAGGGGCTCCAACCTGTCCTACGATGACATACACGAAGCGGCCCAGTCGGCGACGCCGGGGCGTTTTTTGTTCGACCCGGACGACCCCAGGTTTATGAGCCCCGATAACATGCCGGAGGCGATAGCGTCGTGGTTTACCGAAAGGGGGCTGGTGGCCCCTGGGACAGTAGGTGATTTTGCCAGATCGATCTACGATAGCCTAGCGTCGCGGTATGGTGATACACTTAGGGACATGGAGACCACAGTCGGTATTGAGGTGGACAGGGTGAACATCGTCGGTGGGGGAACTAAGGCGTCCTTACTCTGTCAGTTGACCTCCGATTCCACAGGAAAAACGGTTATAGCTGGCCCGGTGGAGGCCACCACCATGGGCAATCTGCTCTGTCAACTCCAGGCCCTGGGGGTCGTCAGTGGGCTAGATGAGGGGAGGGATGTGATCAGGAGGTCATGTGAGCTTTGTCGTTACGAGCCAAAGCGTCATTGAGGTTCCCTTTATCCGGAAGAGATATCGATGTTTATGACTTGGAGGTATTTTACCGTGAGAAAAACGATCCGTTCTCTAGCTATATCCGCCCTTATGGGCGCTTTCCTTTTTTCCGGCATGGCCGGAGCCAAGGAGTACGAGATAGCCACAGTGGTCAAGATCACCGGAATCCCCTGGTTCAATCGTCTTGAGGATGGCGTAAAAAAGGCCGCCCAGGACCTTAACGTCATGGCATACCAGGTCGGCCCATCCGACGCCGACCCGGCCCAGCAGATCAGGATAGTCGAGGACCTTATCGCTAAAGGGGTCGACGCCATCTGCGTGGTCCCCAACGACGCCAACGCCATGGGCCCGGTGCTTCAGAAGGCCAGGGATAAGGGCATAGTGGTGATAACCCACGAGTCCCCCAACCAGCCTGGGGCCGATTACGACGTAGAGGCCATAGATAACGTCAAATTCGGAGAGATGAACTTTGCCTGCGTCGCGGACGCTATGGGAGGCAAGGGCGACTTCGCTATATTCGTGGGATCCCTGACTGTCCCTCTTCATAACCTATGGGCCGACATAGGCCTCGAGTACGTCAAGAAAAATTATCCTGAGATGAAGCTCGTTACCGATCGGATTCCCTGTGGCGAGAGCGCCGAGGAGTCCTACAAGAAGACCATGGAGCTCCTAAAAACATATCCCGACCTTAAGGGCATAGTCGGATTCGGTAGCCTCGGCCCCATAGGTGCGGCCAGGGCAATGGAGAAGCAGAAGGCCAAGCCTGGGGAAGTGGCTATAGTCGGCACGGTAATGCCCGGTCACGCCTCAAGATACCTGAGCAGGGGCCTAATAACCAAGGGGTTCCTCTGGGATCCTGCCGATCCCGGCTACGCTATGGTGGCTGTGGCCAAGGAGATCCTCGATGGCAAAGAGATCAAGGATGGAATGGAGCTTCCCATGATGACCGGGACCAAGGCTATCACACTTGACGGCAATATGATAAAGCTCAACGCCATACTGGAGATAACCGCCGAGAGCGCCAAGGATCTTGGCTTTTAAACTGTCATAGTCTCGGAGGCGTAGAGGGCGGAGTCCAAGGCTCCGCCCTTTGTCTTCGTTGAAAATCGTAGAACTACGGGAATAGGGTGGGTTTTTGATGAAAGAAAAAATTCCTTTTATTGAGCTTCGCCATATCAGCAAGCGATTCGGAGGGGTAGTTGCGCTTAACGACGTGGAGCTCTCCCTTTCTCCAGGGGAGGTTCACTGTTTGGCCGGACAGAATGGATCCGGAAAAAGCACCCTGATAAAGATAATATCCGGCGTATATAGGCCGGAGGACGGGGCGGAGATATTTATCGACGGAGATGCCGTTACCCTCGATCCTGCAAGGGCCATAGAGATGGGAGTTCAGGTGATATATCAGGATCTGTCCATCTTTCCTGGGCTGTCCGTGGCCGAGAACATCGGTCTTGGGCAGTATTGCGAAAAGGGCCGTCTTTTCGTGGATAAGGGCCGGCTTGTATCCGACGCCAAGGCCGCCATGGAGAAAATAGGGGTGTCCCTCCCGCTCGCTAAAAAGGTCTCTGAGCTCTCCATCGCCGATCGTCAGCTTGTGGCTATCTGTCGGGCCCTGGCGAACGACGCCAGGCTGGTCATAATGGACGAGCCCACCGCCTCTTTAACCAGGACGGAGGTCAACGGTCTGCTATCGGTGGTGAGGGAGCTCCAGGCCAGGGATATAGCCGTCGTGTTCGTCTCCCACAGGCTTGACGAGGTTATAGAGGTCGCGGAGAGG
The DNA here is from genome assembly GCA_028709985.1 of Dethiosulfovibrio sp. GTDB lineage: Bacteria > Synergistota > Synergistia > Synergistales > Dethiosulfovibrionaceae > Dethiosulfovibrio. The sequence goes on along the minus strand of JAQUTB010000144.1, from coordinate 446 downwards.
GTCACCGTCCTCAGGGACGGAAAGTTAGTGGGGGTGTTTGAGGCCTCCGATTTGGACGATAAAAAACTGGCTACCTACATGACGGGCCTGGAGTTCGATATGTCAGTCCACCACGGGGAGCATCAGGGATCGATCCTTTTGAGCGTGGAGAACCTCACCAGAAAAAACAACTATAAAGACGTGTCCTTTAAACTGCATAAAGGCGAGATCCTCGGTATCACCGGCCTTTTAGGCTCGGGAAGGACGGAGCTGGCTCTTAGTCTATTCGGTAAAAACACCCCTGACTCGGGAACCGTCGCCCTAGAGGGCAAAGAGCTATCCCTCAGGTCCATAAGGGACGGCATCTATTCCGGCATAGGCTACGTCTCCGAGGACAGGCTCACCTTGGGCATAGTGATGGACCAGTCCATAAGGGATAACGCCGTGCTATCGGTGCTGGACAGGTT
>JAQUTB010000143.1 GCA_028709985.1 Dethiosulfovibrio sp. | reverse complement strand
CTTGTTCCCACCAAAACACTATGTTATGATCCAAAAACAAAGTAAGCCTCTGGAAAGAGGGGGAGGATGGGGAAGATGACTCGCATAGCCATGAGAAACATGAAGGAAAATCAGTCGGGAACCATAACGGCGGTTAGGGCAGAAGGGGAGCTGGGACGACGCATAAGGGACATGGGTCTCACCCCAGGCACGGACATAAGGATATTGGGCAGGGCTCCACTCTACGACCCAGTTGCCCTCAGGGTAGGGGACTTCACTCTGACCCTCAGAAACAGCGAGGCCGACCACATAGAAGTGGAGGTCAAGGACTGATGGCTATAGTAGCCCTGGCCGGAAACCCCAACTCGGGCAAGACAACCCTGTTCAACGCCCTCACCGGAGCCAGACAGCACGTGGGCAACTACCCCGGCATAACGGTGGAGAAAAAGAGGGGGACCTACTCCAAAAAAGGTCTTTCCGTAGAGATAGAGGACCTCCCGGGAATATACTCCCTCTCGGCCTACTCCGCCGAGGAGGTCGTCGCGAGGGAGTTTCTGACCACTCAGTCGCCGGACGGGGTCGTAAACGTCGTGGACGGATCCAACCTGGAGAGGAACCTATACCTGACGGTCCAGCTCCTGGAGATGGGCCTGCCAATGTGTGTGGCGATAAACATGATGGACGTGGCGTCGAGCAGGGGTATGGAGATAGACCACGAAGCCCTGTCAAAGCTCATGGGGATACCGGTTGTACCCATAGTGGCCAGAAAGGGACAGGGTATAGACGATCTGATGGTCAAGGCCCAGGGGCTGGCCAACTCCAAGGCGGTGGACTTCCATATCTCCTACGGCATCGACCTCGACAGGGCACTTGACAGGATGTCGACCATAATAGCGAACGACCCATCTCTGATTGAATCCAGTCGCCCCAGATGGTCCGCCCTGAAATATCTAGAGGGAGACGAGGTCATCAAGGGATCTATCGCCAAAGAGTCGCCCAAAACCGACGGAGAGCTCTCCTCCATAGCGTCGGAGCTTGAGCGCCACCTCCGGGCCACTTTGGACACCTATCCAGAGGCGATGATAGCCGACCAGAGGTACGGCTACATCAAGTCCATACTGAAGCGAGGCATCCTGGTCTACAGAAAGGACAGGGATGCCCCAACCCTCTCGGACAAGCTGGACCGATTCCTTACGAACAGGTTTATAGGCCCGATAGTCATGGCGGCGGTCCTGGCAGGGCTCTACCAGTTCACCTTCTCCTACAGCGAGGTTCCGGTCGGCTGGTTCGAGTCATTCTTCGGCTGGCTGGGAGGTGTGGTGGAGGCCAACATGGCCGATGGGCTCCTAAAGTCCATGATGATATCGGGAGTAGTGGACGGCGTCGGTGGGGTCATGGGATTCGTTCCCCTGATATTCTTCATGTTCCTTGGGATATCGTTCCTTGAGGACACCGGCTACCTCGCTAGGGTGGCTTTCATGTTGGACCGGGTGTTTCGATACTTCGGACTTCACGGCAGCTCTGTGATGCCGCTTATAGTCTCCGGAGGGATAGCCGGAGGCTGCGCCGTTCCGGGGGTAATGGCGGCCAGGACCATAAAGTCCCCTAAGGAGAGGATGGCGACGATACTGACCGCTCCCTTCATGAACTGTGGGGCAAAGCTACCGGTGTTCGCCCTTCTTGTAGGCGTGTTCTTCTCCGATAACCAGGCGTCCATGATGCTCCTCATAACGGCCCTTTCCTGGGTAGGGGCGCTCTTGGCGGCAAAGCTCCTCAGGTCCACCATACTGAGGGGAGAGACGACCCCCTTCGTCATGGAGTTACCGCCCTACAGGCTTCCGACCTTTCAGGGCCTTATGATACACACCTGGGAGAGGACCTGGCAGTACATAAAGAAGGCAGGGACGGTTATCCTCGGCATATCCATACTCCTTTGGGCACTGATGACCTTCCCTGAGCTGGGGGAGAAGGAGGCTGAGAGGTTTCAGCAGATGAGGGACTCCATAACGGCTCAGATATCGCCGGAGTCCCCGGAGCTGGAGGAAAAGTTGGCAGATATCGACGGCCAGGAGGCACAGGAAGCCCTCAGGAGATCCTATGCCGGAAGGGTCGGTACTGCCCTGGAAAAGGTGACTTCCTTCGCTGGCTTTGACTGGCGGGACAATATAGCTTTAGTCGGGGGATTCGCGGCCAAGGAGGTCGTGGTGTCTACACTTGGAACGGCCTACTCCCTGGGAGAGGTGGACCCAGAGGAAAGCTCCAGCTTGGCCGAGACTCTGGCGACCTCGCCTGACTGGTCGCCCCTAAAGGCACTGGCCCTGATCGTATTCAGCATGTTCTACGCCCCATGCTTCGTGACGGTGGTCTGCATAGTCAGGGAGACCAGCTCCTGGAGATGGGGGGTTTTCTCTGTGACGTTCAACACCCTTTTAGCCTACGGCCTGGCCGTAGCGGTTTATCAGGGAGGGCTATTTATCCAGAGGATAGGAGGGTAAAAGCATGGAAAAGATCGTTGTAGGAGCCATAGTGGTCGCGGCGGCGCTGTTTTTGGCAAACAGGCTAAGGTCCATGGTCAAGGGCGGGGGATGCAGCTGTGGTTGCGCAAGCTGTCCATCGGCGTCGAAATGTCCCTCGACTAAGGATAATTTTAAGCCTTGACATTCCCGACAAAAATGATAAGTTATATAGTGATGATTATCAATCTCAAAAAAGGAAGGTGTATAGAATGGAAAACAGGATACCTCTGATAGGAGACCCAATGCCCGAGCTTAAGGTTACGACGACCAGGGGAAAGAAGACCCTCCCCGGTGACTACGCTGGGAAGTGGTTTGTGCTGTTCAGTCATCCGGCGGACTTCACTCCGGTATGTACCACCGAGTTCGTGGCCTTCCAGAAGAGATACGACAAGTTCAAGGAGCTGGGCTGCGAGCTGGTGGGGATGAGCGTCGATCAGGTCTTCGCCCACATCAAGTGGGAGGAGTGGATCAACGAGAAGCTTGGGGTTGAGATTGAGTTCCCCATAATCGCCGACGACGGCTCCGTGGCCGCAAGGCTTGGTATGGTCCACCCCGGGAAGGGATCCAACACGGTCAGGGCCGTCTTCATAGTTGACCCAGAGGGTATAGTCAGGGCGATCCTCTACTATCCTCAGGAGCTGGGCAGAAACATGGACGAGGTGCTCAGGATGGTCAAGGCAATGCAGGTCAGCGACGCCAACAAGGTGGCCATGCCGGCCAACTGGCCCAACAACGAGCTGATAGGCGACTCGGTCATCATCCCACCCGCTACTGACGTGGAGACGGCCAAGAAGAGAGTAGCCGAGTACGAAAACTACGACTGGTGGTTCTGCCACAAAAAACTATAGGGTTAAGACACGTTTACAGAGACACCTAAGAGAAGAGGGAGGCGGATAAATCCGCCTCCCTCTTCTCGCTGTTTTCGTGGAAAGACAATATAATAGGCTTTCGTAAACACCTCCTTTGCTAAACCTCAGTTTTAGCCGTGCCGACAAAGACCAAGCAGAAAGGATATGTTTTTATGGACTGGAAAGAGCGCATACCTCAGGGAATGAAGGACGTAAAGACGGAGCTTTACTTCAACTCCATAGAAAACCGCCCTGTAGCGATCGACTGTGGCCTCGGGTCGAGCCCTATAGGAGCTCCAAACAGCGTGAGAGAGGCCTTCGAGCCGATCTTCGGCGAGGACCTCTCCCGATACGTTCCACCGGCGAACAGGCTTGCCGATCCTGTATGTCGGTTCTGGAACGGTCTAGTCTCGGAGGACGAGCTGGTATTCGCAAACGGGACCGACACCATACTGGTGGTACTGGCCAAGGCGCTAGCAGCTTCGGGGGGCAAGGTCCTGGGAATGGCCCCTCAGTTCACCGACGCACCGGTCCACTTTCAGCTCTCGGGGTGCGACTTCTCCCCCGTCGCGCTGAAGGCCCCCGATTTCAGGATAGAGGTAAAGGACCTTTTGGACAATCTGGATGAGTCCGTCTCGCTGGTGTATATCGACAGGCCACACAACCCAACAGGACAGCTCATGGACCTAAAGGACCTGGACAGGCTGATAGCCAAGGCGGACGAGTTAGGGGCCCTAGTGATAGTGGACGAGGCCTACGGAGATTTCGTGCCGGAGGAGACGTCTTGCTTAAACTTGAACAGATCCAACTTAGTATGCCTCAGGACCTTCTCCAAGGGATGGGGAATGGCCGGGGTCAGAGGAGGCTATGGGGTTTTCAGGGAGCCCTACGCCAGAGAGCTTTACCTGCGGGTCAGCCCTCCTTTTACCGTGGACGCACTGGGATTTTCCTCCATACCCATGGCTTTAGCGGAGGCTGAGTTTTTTTTGCCCTCCATGAGGGAAAGGGTGGCGAGGCTAAAAGGTCAGGTAATGGATATAATAAGGTCAACTCCGGGTTTTTCCGTGGCTCACACCTGTAACTCTGTGGCGATAATGTTGGTGACCTGTTCGGATCCATCGGTCAACCTCTACGACAGGCTCATGGACAACGGGATAAAGACCGCCCCTGGATCGGGCTTTTTGGGGATAGGGGATAACTCAGTCAGGCTTAGGGTCCCACCGGAGACACAGATAGAGGATTTTAGGGCCAGATGGGACAAAATGGCCCAGGGGCTCAGAGGATGACGAGTCCCTCTCTTATCACCTGGACACAGGCATCTACCGCGTCGGGATCGTAGATGGTCCCCCTGCCGCGCTCTATCTCCGATAGGGCTGCCTCAACTCCCAGAGCGGGCCTGTAGGGTCTGTGGGAGGACATGGCCTCCACCACGTCGGCGACGGACAGTATCCTGGCCTCCGGTATTATCTGATCTCCCTTAAGGCCATCGGGATAACCGCTGCCATCCAACCTCTCATGATGCTGTCGAACTGCCAGAGCCATCTCCATCGACAGGTCTATCCTTTTTACTATGTCGTATCCCGTCACAGGGTGCTGACGGATGAGGGCAAACTCCAGATCGGACAACGCTGAGGGCTTGCTGAGAAGCTCCACCGGGACGGAGATCTTTCCGACGTCGTGGATCATGGCAGAACGATAAATCATCTCCACGTCGGACTCGCCGAGACCCAGCTTGAGGGCCATGGCTCTGGACAGGTCGGCGACACGCCTTTGATGGCCAGCGGTGTAGGGATCTCTAGCCTCGACCGCAAGGGACAGTACGTCGATGGTCCTGTTCAGTGCCCTGGCGAGATGGTCGGCGTTTTCCCTCAGGGTCATCTCGAGCCGACGAAGATCGGTGATGTCCCTCACGACCTGGAGGATCAGAGGCCTCCCCTCCACGGAGAATGACCTGTTCCTGACCTCCACAGGGATACCATCGCAGTCCACTCCATCGTGTTCTATGTCCATGAAAAAACCGTCCCCATCCAACGGCAGATGGCCGGAGGACCGAAGACAG
>JAQUTB010000142.1 GCA_028709985.1 Dethiosulfovibrio sp. | reverse complement strand
CGGATTTTTGGGGCTTATCTGCCTTTTCATAGCTCTCCTAACCGTCATCCCGGGGGAGACTGGGAAGGGGTTGATGGACATTCCAGAGGCCAAGACTGAGATACTGGAGGGCGTTACAGTGGAGTATTCGGGGGTAAACCTGGCGTTGCTTCACGTGGCCTTAAACCTCAAGTGTGCCGCTATCTCCGCCCTGGTGGTGAGTTTGTTCTTCCCCTTCTCCCTAGGTGGAGCTTTGGGATTGTCTGGCGCCCTGATGGCATTGGTGGACTTCCCGTGGTTCTGGGTAAAGGTGTTTATCGTCTCGGTTTTCGGTGTAACCTTCCTCAGGACAGCTTTCGGACGGCTTAAAATCTGGCAGGCATCCCGTTTCTACTGGGCCCAGGTTGGGGCATTGTCTCTGGCGGGAATGGTCCTGATTTCCGTAGACGTGCTGTTGCACTAGGAGGTGACGTTATGCTGAACTGGATGTCCGTGCAGATTATTCGTCACCTCTTCAGTAAGAGGTTTACCAACCCCTATCCCGTGGATCACATGCCGGACGATCTTACCGCTGCTATGGAGGCCGCCGGTAGGGGAGAGTTATCCCTAAACGAACCGGTGGAGACCTGGGGCCGTTTCAGGGGCAAGGTGGGCTACGACAAGGAAACCTGTATTGGCTGTGGCATGTGCATGAAGGTCTGCCCGGCGAACGCTATACACTGGTCTCCCGACGAGCCCAAGAAGATAATCATACATAACGACCGGTGCTGTTTCTGCGCCCAGTGCAACGACATCTGTCCCGTTGACGCCTTAACCATGACGAGGGATTTCGCCATATCGTCCTACGACAGAAAGTCCAACGTCACTCTGGACACGGGAAAGGCCGACAGAAAGCCCTTCCAGAGAGAGTGGACCTATCGTGAGGGAGAGACGCCGGATACCTCGGAGATCTCGGAGCCTACCGCACCGTCCGAGAAAGAGGTCTACTCGGTTATAGAGGAGAAGTGCGTGGGCTGTACCCTCTGCGCTAAGGTCTGTCCTGTCAAGGCGATAGAGGGTAAGGTGAAGGAAAAACACGTTATAGATCCGAAAAAGTGCGTTGCCTGTGGCCTGTGCGCCGAAAAATGCCCCAAAGATGCCATAGAGAAGATCAAGATAACCTTATAGTCAAGATAAAAACCGGAGGCCTTCTAATAGGCCTCCGGTTTTTATCTAAACGAAGTTAAAGTGCTCCAGCCTCTTGCGTATCTCGTCCTTGCCAAAGAACTCCGCGAGCTCGAAGATTCCAGGGCTGACCTTATGTCCTGTTATGGCGAACCTCATGGGCATGGCCACGTCCTTGAGCTTGACTTCGTTGCTCTCGGTCCACTCTCTGGCGAAGGCCTCCATAGAAGGGGCGGTCCAGTCCTCCAGTCCCAGCAGACCGGAGAAGAAACCCTGCAATTTTTTCCTGGTGTCGTCGTCCACATCGCCTTTATATCGTTTTGTGACGGGTGAGAAGTCCAGGAAGTAGTCGGTGAACTCGGCCAGGTCCTTGACGGTCCTTCCCCTTCCTCCCATCATCTCGAAGGCCTTTTCCATGTAGCCTATCTCCAGCTTCGAAAGGTCCACGCCTTCCTCCTCCCAGAAGGGCTGCAACATGGAGATTTTCTCCTCCACAGGGAGGGCGTGAAGATGGCCCTGGTTGACGAAGTTCAGCTTGTCCAAGTCCAGGACGGACGGCTTTCTGTTGACGTTCTTCAGCTCGAACTCCGCCACAGCCAGATCCCTGTCGAATATCTCCCTGTCACCTGCGGGGGCCCAGCCGAGTAGAGCTAGAAAGTTAAACACCGAGTTGGGCATGTATCCCATGTCCCTGTATTCGTAGACGCTGGTGGCTCCGTGCCTTTTGGACAGCTTTTTCTTGTCCTTGCCCAGTATCATCGGAAGGTGGGCGAACTCGGGAAGCTCCCATCCCAGGGCCTTGTAGAGAAGGACCTGCTTGGGGGTGTTGGATATGTGGTCCTCCCCCCTTATGACGTGGCTTATCTCCATGAGGTGGTCGTCGACGACCACCGCGAAGTTGTAGGTCGGCATGCCGTCGCTCTTTATGAGAACGATATCCTTCATCTCTCCGGTCCTGCCGTCTTTAAGGGAGTCGCTTACAACGTCGATGGAGCCGTAAACTATGTCCTGAAAGCCTATGTCCTCTCCAAGGGGGACCTTGAAGATAATAGCGTCCCCGTCCCTGTAGGCCTTGCCCTTTTCCAGGAGCTCCTCGGCGTATTTCCTGTAGAGGTCCAGTCTGTCGGCCTGACGGTAAGGGCCGTATTCTCCCCCCACGTCCGGGCCCTCGTCCCAGTCCAGGTTCATCCATTTCATGCCGTCCATGATGGTCTTTTCGTATTCCTGGGTGGACCTTGCCCTGTCGGTGTCCTCGATCCTGAGTATGAAGGATCCTCCGGTGTGGCGAGCCCAGAGCCAGTTGAACAGCGCTGTATGGGCTCCGCCTATGTGAAGTGCCCCTGTGGGACTGGGGGCGAATCTCACTCTCGTTTTTTTCATCGTTTTTTCCTCCTGCTATAGGTTTACTCCTGCAAGGGGTGTCTTACAGCCCCGACAAGAGGTACAATTGCCTGCGTCAAGGAGAGATTATACATCATAAGGAGGATATACATGAGTGGTCCTGTAATGCTTGTAGACGGGCACGGCCTTGCTTACAGAGCTTTTTACGCCGTGCCGGAGCTGACCGCCCCCGATGGCACGCCGACGAACGCCCTGGTGGGATTTTTCAACATGATGGCGAGGCTGAAAAAACAGTGGAAGCCGACCTCTATATCGGTTGTCTTCGACGCCCCGGGCCCCACGTTTCGTCACGATATGTTTGAGGAGTATAAAGCGGGCAGAAAGCCCACGCCGGATGAGTTTAAGGTCCAACTTCCCATACTCAAAAAGATGATCTCAGCCCTGGGCATACCGGTTCTATCCAAAGAGGGAGTCGAGGCGGACGACGTGCTGGGGGCGATGGCGAGGGACATCGCCTCACATGGTACGCCGGTTTTGGTGGTTACATCCGACAAGGATATGTTGCAGATCCTGGACGACGGGGTGACGGTTGTAAGGCCGGGGAAAGGTATCACCAGTTTCACATCCTGGGACAGGAACTCTTTTATATCGGAGTATGGCTTTATACCTGAGAGGATGGCCGATTATCTAGCCCTGGTAGGAGACACGGCGGACAACGTCCCAGGCGTCCCAGGAGTGGGGGACAAGACCGCGAGGCGGCTTCTTGGCTCCTACGGATCGCTGGAGGGAATCCTCGCCAATCTGGACGATCTCACCCCGTCTCAGAGGAAAAAATTTCAGGATAACTCTGACTTAGTGAGACGCTCGCTGGTTCTGACCACTCTTCGTCTTGACTCTCTACCAGAGGGTACTGAGACGGCCGCTGACGGAGGGATGTTCATCTCCCTGTGCAGGGAGATGGGGATGAAGGCCCTGGAGAAGATCCTCTCCGACCTTATCGAGACAGATGAAGACTGGGAGACGATGGAGCTGGAGCCGGAGGAATTGCCCTCGCCTGAGGTTGGATTTACCGTCAAGGCTGAGCCAGTGCCACTTGAGGTCGTTTTAGGCTCTGATGCCATCGCTATACACTCGAGTTGGCGTGGAGCCTATCCCATGGATATAAAACCGGATAGGGTTATCCTGTGCGATCCTAGCGGTCGTTATTGGGAGGGGGACGAACTGCCGGATATGGCAGTTGAGGGCTTGGTCGGTAAATCTTTGGTGACCTCCGACTATAAGAGACTGTACGCCTCAGTGGGCCTTAACGCCGGATTTCCCGTTCCCTGGGACCTCCGCTCCGTGGATTATCTGCTCCATCCCGACAGGGGGTCACACGATCTCTGGGCCGTTTTAGGAGACGATGTCCCCTCTTCCATGGTGGAGCAGACCATAGATCTCTGGCGACTGAAGGGAGAGCTGTCCTCTGAGGTCTACGACATGGGGATGGATGGGATACTGAACCATCTGGATCTTCCTCTGGTCCCAGTCCTGGTGAGGATGGAAAAAAGAGGAATTGGGATAGACAAAGCAGGGATGGAACAGGTGACGGTTGACCTCGATAAAAGGCTGAAGGAGATATCAGAGCTTATAGCCTCCAAAGCAGGGGACATTAACTTGAACTCTCCCAAACAGGTCGCCGAGTTGCTCTTCGATCGATTGGGGTTGCCTCCGGTCAAAAAGACCAAGACCGGCTATTCCACCGACGTCACGGTTCTGGAACAGCTGGCGGAGCTGCCGGTCGAGGCGAGCGAAATACCTAAGTTGCTTTTGGAGCATCGCGAGCTTTCCAAGATGTCGAGCGGTTTTGCTGTCCCCCTCCTCAAGGCAGAGCGAGATGGGGTTATCCACAGCTCCTTCGAGGCAGATACCACCGGGACGGGGCGACTGAGCAGCAGGGATCCCAACCTTCAAAATCTGCCAGCCTACGGCGAGTGGTCAGAGAGGATCTGTCGGTGTCTCGTCCCAAGGGGGAAGGATCGTTGTTTTGTGGCGGCGGACTACTCTCAGATAGAGCTCAGAGTATTGGCCCACATATCCGGCGAGCCTCGGCTCGTTGAGGTCTTCGAGAAGGGCAGGGATATTCACACTGAGACGGCGGCCATGGTCTTTGGAATTGATCCATCCTTGGTGACCAAGGAGCTTCGTCGATCCGCCAAGATGGTCGCCTTTGGCCTGCTCTACGGCATGAGCGCCTTCGGACTTGCAAAGAGGCTTGGTGTAGGTCAAAACGAGGCCAAAGAGATAATGTCCAGGTACTTTAAAGCCCTCCCTGGAGTGGAGGCCTATATGACCAAGAGCTCCGATCGGGCCATATCGTTGGGCTACACCGAGACCATATTGGGCAGAAGGAGACCTCTAGACGAGGTCGAGACCGGCAACGCCAGGGATAAAGGCCATATGAAGCGTGTCGCCATAAACTCTCCCATCCAAGGGACTGCCGCGGATCTGGCAAAAAAAGCAATGATAGAGGTGGATAGATCGCTGAAGGGTGGGGAGATGGTCCTCCAGGTGCACGATTCTATCGTCTGCGAGTGCGATCAAGAGGATAGCCAGGAGGTGTTGAGGTCGCTTCAGGCCATTATGGAGTCCGTGGCGTCCCTCTCCGTCCCGCTGGTGACAGAGGGCAAGATAGGGGCCTCTTTGGCAGAAGTGTAGTTTGGTTTTTCTCGACCTCTGCCTCGGCTGTGATACAATATCCGAATGCGATAGGCATAATTATGAATTTCATAGATATGAAAGGGGAAGATTTACGTTGATGTTGAGGACGCTTCGTACACAGGTTAAATGGATTTTGGTGTTCTTCTTGGCATGTTTTGTGTTGGCGATCCCTCTGATGTACGGGGTTGGCGGTAACGGTGATAGCCGTGGCCATAATGAGGACTACGCGGTTGCGGAGGTAGACGGCAAGAAGGTCA
>JAQUTB010000141.1 GCA_028709985.1 Dethiosulfovibrio sp. | reverse complement strand
AGGAACCGTTATCTCCTTCAACGACCTTGACCTTCCCGAGAGCGCCGAGATATCCAAAGGTTTCTCCGGTTCTGTGGTAGAGGTAGCCGGGGCAAAGGCAGAATAGGCCTTAAAAATTGAGACTCATAGTGGGGCTTGGCAATCCGGGAATACGATACGTCCAGACCAGGCATAACGTGGGCTGGATGACGATCGACGGATTGGTGGACAGGTTTTCCCTGAAAGCTCCACAGGAAAGGTTCCACTCTCACCTCTGGGGGCCGGTGATGGTGGAGGGAGAGAGGGCATTTTTCATGAAGCCTCTGACCTTCATGAACTTAAGCGGTGAGGCAGTGAGGGAGTTCCTCAGATATCACCCAGTGGACCCCTCCGATATCCTGGTCATTTTCGACGAGGTAGCCCTTGGAACAGGGGCAATCCGATTGAGATCAAAGGGATCCGCTGGAGGCCATAACGGGATGAAATCGGTTATAGCCTGTGTCGGAAGCTCTGATATCCCGAGGCTGAGGATCGGAATAGGCCCTAGACCGGAGGTCGTGCCTATGGTCGACTTCGTCCTGGGGCGTTTTCGAGAGGAAGAGTTGCCCGATCTCTGTAACGCTATCGATAACTCGGTTAAAGCCTGTGAGATGTGGTGTCATCGCCCTGTGGAAGATGTCATGAATAGATTCAACTGAAGAGAAGGGGTGGAGAGACTGGGTCTCGTCCACCCTTTTTTTACATTCATTATGGAAGGTCAGAGGTAGAAGAGATGGAAAAGATATTCCTGCCTTTTTCGGGAGCGGTTAGACCATGGCTCTGTAGAGGTGAAGATAGGGCGGTGGTTATCCTGCCGGACGAGAGGCAGGTGGAGGAGTTCCTATCCGACGGATCCGTTATGACCCCGTATATGAGGCTCACTCGTTTCCAGGAACTTCCTCTGGAAAAGCCAGCTTTGGAGGATATCGCCTCCTTTTCCGCTAGAGGGTACTCCCTGTCGGAGTGGCAGAACAGAGGAGGGCTCCTCGTCTCAACCCCAGGGGGGCTATTAACCCCCGTGGTGGATCCAGGTGTGAGGCTGAGCTTGGAGGTGGGGGCCCGTTTTGAACGGGACTCATTTATATCCTGGCTTGAGAGCAGCGGCTTCAGACGTTCCGATCTGGTGTGGAAGCCGGGGGAATATGCGGTTAGGGGAGGCCTTGTGGATTGTTTCGATCCATCCTCGAAGATGCCTGTTAGGGTTTCGTTCTTCGACGACGAGGTGGAGGATATAAGGCTCTTCTCCCCCGGGGACCAGATCACAAGATACCCGTCCAAAAGCTGGAGTTTTGGGACGGTCGGAGGTAGCACGAGTAAGGTTCGTTTTCCGTCCTTCGCCGAGCGGGTTATTATCTTCGATCCTCCAAGGTGTAGATCCAACTTCGACGGTTTTAAATGGCTCTGGAACGACCTTTCCGATAGATACAGCCTTGATGACGACGCCTGGGATGACCTTCTGGCCTCCGCCTCTTCTTTAGTACTCTTCGAAAAGGTCAAGGGAGTAGGGCAGACCGGTGTGGACGTTTTGGAAGCGCCCAAATTTAAGGGAAACCTCTCGATTTTGACATCCCAGGTCGAGCGTTGGAGAGATAACGGTTTCGACGTCCTTCTAAGGTCATCGACCAGGCCTGCTTTTGTCGATGGAGATCTGAACTGGAGGGATGACCCGGTCACAGGTGGCTTTGTGGACTTTGGTGGTAAGACAGTCGTTCTCTCCGATGTGGAGATATTTGGCCTTTCATCCGCCAAAAAGGTGGGACCCGGCGAGAGTCCGTCCGATTTCGACCTCTTTATCGAGCCAGGGACCTGGCTGGTCCATCGCGACCACGGTCTTTGTCGATTTGCTGGGACCGAGGTGGTACATACCGGATTTGGAGATCAGGAACTTTTAATCCTCTCTTTCCATGGATCCCAAAAACTGATGCTTCCGGTCACCTCCATGGAAAAGCTGTCCCTTTATCGTGGAGATACAGGGGACGATCTATCGCCGGACGTCCTTGGGTCGGTCAGGTGGAAGAACGCCCTAAAAAAAGCGGAAAAGAGGATAGAGGAGGAGGCTGCTGAGCTCCTGGACCTGTACGCAAAGAGGCATCTTGCCTCCGGCAGGGCATTCCCAAAGGACGAACAGCTTATGGCCCAGTTTGAGGATATGTTCCCCTACGTCGAGACCAGGGACCAGATGGCAGCCATAGACGACGTCAAGAGGGATATGGAGTCCTGTCGTCCTATGGACCGATTGGTTGTAGGTGACGTGGGATACGGCAAGACCGAGGTCGCCCTGAGGGCAGCTTTCAAGGCCGTCTTGGGCGGTGCTCAGGTTATGATAGTAGTCCCAACAACGGTTCTGGCCCAACAGCACTACCGGTCCTTTTGCGGCAGAATGTGCCCTTTTGGCGTCTACGTAGAGCAGCTTTCCAGATTTGTTCCCCCTAAAAAGCAGTCGGAGATAGTTCAGAGGATATCGGAGGGAAAGGTCGATGTCGTCATAGGGACCCATCGCCTGTTGCAGAAGGACATCTCCATGCCTGGACTGGGGCTGATTATAGTGGACGAAGAGCACCGGTTCGGCGTAGCCCACAAGGTAAGGCTGAAGGGGCTCAGACGAGTCGTGGATTTTTTGACTCTTTCCGCCACCCCTATACCTAGAAGTCTCTCCATGGCTCTGAAGGGTATAAGGGATATATCCACCATAGAGACCCCCCCTGTTAACAGGCCTTCAGTCGTGACCGTTACAGGTCCTTGGGACGATACCATGGTATATAAGGCGACCGCGAAGGAACTATCCAGAGGTGGACAGGTATATTTTCTCCATAACAGGGTCGAATCCATATACGAAAGGGCTGGCTGGATCAAGGCCAGATTTCCCCACTCCGAGATAGCCGTGGCTCACGGGAGGATGTCGGAGGGGGAGCTTGAGGACGTCATGATGTCATTCTACGACGGAGAGGTGGACGTGCTGGTCTGTACAACCATAATCGAGAGCGGTCTGGACGTGGGCAGGGCCAATACCCTGATCGTAGACGATTCCAGGACGTTAGGCCTGGCCCAGATGCATCAGTTGAGGGGCAGAATAGGCAGGAGGGAGGAGAGCGCTTATGCGTTTTTTCTCTACCCGTCGGAGAGTCAGCTGCCTTACAGGACAGGAGAGAGGCTGGATGCCATAGGTAGGATGTCGTTTCACGGTGCGGGATACGAGATAGCCAGACAGGATCTCAGTATCAGAGGTGGTGGTGACCTGCTAGGTTTCTCTCAACATGGCCACAGGGACAGGATAGGCATGGAGCTCTACTATCGCAAGCTCAAGGAGAGGATCGGCCACCTGAAGGGAGCCGAATCGGCGACTGTTAAGGTTGAGGTCCGTTTCCCTTTGATGATCCCTCCTGGCTATATTCCTCAAGAATCGATAAGAATGGCGATATACAGGAAAATAGCCTATCTAAACTCAAAAGAGGATATCCTTTCTCTCAGGTCGGAGCTGATGGATAGATTTGGCCCTGTCCCGGAGGAGGCCCTATGTATGATCTACATGGCGGTTTTAAGGACGGAAGGTTCAAATCAGGGTATAATCCATGTCGTAGTCGATAGCGAAACTTCTAAAGTGACCTTTTCCAGATCCTCTGGGGGAGTGAAACCCCCCTCTCCCTGGAGAGAAAAGGGATCCTATTGGACTGGGCCAGGAGGCAGGGATGGACTTATATCGCTGATCCGTTCTCTGTTCCCTTGGGCCGATGGTTTGGCGGGGTAAAGGGGTGGGTTGATGGATAGTTCGGTTCTTTTTTCACGGCTGGAGGAAATAATGAAACGCCTCAGGGCCCCCGGTGGGTGTCCATGGGACAGGAAACAGACCTACAGTAGCCTTCGTCCTCACATAATCGAGGAGGCCTACGAGTTGGTTGAAGCCATAGACGGCGGAGACCTGGACGATATGGCAGAGGAGGCGGGTGATCTTCTCCTTCAGGTAGTGTTCATCGGTGTGATAGCGGAGGAAAGAGGGGACTTTGCCCTTTCCGACATAATAGAGTCCATCTCGTCCAAGCTGATAAGGCGACATCCCCACGTTTTTGGAGATATATCGGTAGAGGACAGCGACCAGGTGCTTAAAAACTGGGAGCGTATAAAGACCGAGGAAAAAAGGGAAAAGGGAACTTCCAAAGGCGTTTTATCCGGGGTCCCAGGGGCCCTTCCTCCTCTCATAAAAGCCTTTAGGGTTCAGCAAAAGGCCGCTGGGGTTGGCTTTGACTGGGAGAAGGGAGACCAGGGCCCGGTGTTCGACAAGATATCCGAGGAGATCGCCGAGGTAAAAGAGGCTATGTCCCAGGGGGATGAGGAGGCCTTGACCAAGGAGATAGGCGATCTTCTGTTCTCAGTGGTAAACCTCTCCAGAAGGCTCGGTGTGGATCCTGGTTCCGCTTTAAACATGTCGAACAGCTCTTTTATAAAGAGGTTTGATTTCATAGAGAAATTCCTGGAGGCTCAGGGTAAAAGCTGGGATCAAGTTTCGTTGGACTATCTAGACGGACTTTGGGACGAAGCTAAAAAGCATAATGCGCACACAAAATCGATATGATATAGTGTCATAAGCATTGAAGATGGAGGCGTGGTCATGACTCAGGTAAAAGGCAAAGCTGGTAAGGCTAAGGTAGGGATAACCGAAACGGCTCTTAGAGATGCCCATCAGTCCTTGATCGCAACCAGGCTCAGGATTGAGGACATGCTCCCGGTGTTGGAGCGCATGGACGATGTCGGATACCATTCCCTTGAGGTTTGGGGAGGGGCTACTTTCGACTCCTGCATGAGGTTTCTGGACGAGGATCCGTGGGATCGCCTCAGGACTTTGAGGAAGCACGTTAAAAAAACGAAGCTACAGATGCTGCTCAGGGGGCAGAACCTGGTGGGCTACAGGCATTACGCCGACGACGTCGTCAGGGAGTTCGTGAAGAGAGCGGTGGGTAACGGCATCGACATAATGAGGGTTTTCGACGCACTCAACGACACTAGAAACCTCGAGGTCGCAGCTGACCAGGTCAAGCGAGAGGGAGCGCACCTTCAGATGTGCATATCCTACACGCTCTCCCCTGTCCACACAAACCAGGCTTTTGTCGATCTGGCCGCCAAAATGAGGGACATGGGAGCTGACTCCATATGTATCAAGGACATGGCTGGACTCCTGAGCCCGGTAGACGCAGAGACTCTCGTAAAGGGCATCAAGAAGGAGACGGAGCTTCCTCTTCAGATCCACAGCCACTATACCAGCGGTCTGGCCTCTATGGCCTACTATGCAGCTATCGAGGCGGGAGCAGACGTGGTGGACTGCGCCATATCCCCGTTCTCTATGGGAACAAGCCAGCCAGCTACTGAGTCCATCGTCGCTGGGTTGGCCCGGGGAAGGTTCGATACCGGTATATCCCTGGATAGCCTCATACCCATAGCGGAC
>JAQUTB010000140.1 GCA_028709985.1 Dethiosulfovibrio sp. | reverse complement strand
GGGGTGGTCCCGTCCTCCCTGGCCAAAAAGCGAGCCATCATCAAGGTCCAAAGGGCTGCGGCGGGGTTGTCGTTGCCCACAAACACCGATATCTTGAACTGGATGTCCACTCCGAGGCGGTAGAGAAGATAGCCGAGAAGGACCGTGCCCGAGTTTATGTTAAGGACCTGCTGGACGCCGTACTGGGTGTAGTACTTTAGGAACTCGTCGACCCAGCGGTAGCAGTAGTCGTTAGGCTGGCCTATACCTCCGAAGTAGCCGGTGATGGTATCGGGACCGCCGAGGTGGACGTTTGATCCGTCGGTCCCTCTGGTGTCCAGCGACTCAACCAGGCTTGCCCCCATGATCTTCATCGAGGCGGCCACAGCGAGGATATCCCCTTGATCTAAGACCTGCTCCGCCATGTTCCTGACCCTGATGAACCGACCGGGCATGACCTCCTTTTTCTCTATGGCCTGCTTGGCCTCGGCTATGAGCCAGGGGAAGAACTGGAGGGCACTTATCTCCAGCGTCACAGCCCTGTCCTGGGCCTCTTTGGAGATATCGAGATCGGACCCGACGACGGACCGACGGTATTCGGGCAGAGAGACGAAATCTCCGCTGTCCCGCCTTTCTTTGAGCCACAGGACGTCGATCAGATAGGGAGACTTTTCCGCCTCCAGCCTCCCTAGGAGGTTGTCCAGTTCACCGGCGGCTCTGGCCTTGGCGTTTATCTCCTCCGGCGTGCCGTAAGGGGCCATGACCTCAAGAAGCCTAGACACCACAGGATTGGACGGATCGATCAAATAGCTGGATACAGCCTCCACCGCGGACGGATCAAAACAGAGATTCTCTTTCATGAAAACTCACACTCCCCACATTTTTTAAAATAAAGATACAAAAAAGCCGGGTCCCCTTAGTATAAGGTGACCCGGCCTGAACGAGCTATAGGTGCGTGCACGAGGCTACGCGCCGACTCCTTCCGAAGGGTCGCCGTACATAGTAGTGCACATCATCATGGTAATAGCGGAGGACAAAGGCTTACAGTTCATGACGACTACCTCCTTCGAAAGTTTTCCGCTTCGGGAGCGGATATTGTTGGGCATGATACACCTGTTAGTAGAATCTGTCAACGTCGAGATTAGGATATGACAAAATCCTCCAGGGTACGATACACGTCGTAGTCCTCAAGCGCCTCCTCCTCAAGGAGTTGCTCCAGTCCTAGGTCGTTCTCTACCTCGTAGACCATCATCTCTTCGTCGGTATAGTCCGCAACGAGATAGGCCATATTTCTGTCCGGAAGCTCGAGGAAAACCTGGCGGAGGTGCTCCAGCTCTATCAGTCGAATGAAAAACAGGTCGTAATCCTCGTCCTCCTGGACCGAGAATCCCTCCTTACCGAAAAAGGCGTCCATCCGCTCCCGCAGATGATCCGACCTCTCGCTGTCCACGTATACCGCCACTGGGCCGCCCTCTGGGTCCTCCTCGAAGGAACCTATTTTCTCCCCGTCGAGGTAGAGGTCTCCCTTGAAAAAGGGCTCTCCATCCTCGGACAGGGGGACCATGTCCCTTATCTGTACTCCCATTATCTCTCCGTGTTCAATAGCCATAGTCCTCACTCCTCAAACTCCTCAAGATGGTGTAGCTGGTATTCGGTGGAAATCTGCTGGACCACTATCCTGCCTGTCCCTCCGCAGTCCTGACACTCCCTGCTGTCGTCGGGACCGTAGACGAAAGCCCCCAGCCCGGCGCAGCTCTTGCATACCTGAACCTTCATGGTCTCTTTGTCAAAGGACAGATTTTCACTGAGGTCGTCCAGGGGAAAATCGCTCCTCAACGTCTTGACTATTATCCTGCCTGTGCCGCTACACTCGGGACAGCCGAACTTCTCACCGTTTTTGCCCATGGCGAAGCCGAGGCCCTTACATTTTTTGCACAACTTGACCTTCATACATTCTGGATCGTAGTTCAAACGAAAATCTCCTTTCAGTTTCGAAGGCGATAGAGCGACAGCTCAAAACGCCCTACGGACGGGGTATAAAGCTCAAACCTGTCCCAAGGTGATAGTATCTCCATGAGGGAACCCATGATAGAGGCGAGATCGTCGTCCAGGAGAGACGCCATGGAGCGGTATATCTCGAGGATTTCCAGAAGCCCTCTGACGTCAACGGACAAAGCAGCCTGTCTGGCCCTTTTCACCGAGTCGGCTATACGATCCGGGACGGTGGGGCGACGGTCGAGATCGTCGGGGTCGACTATTCCGGCCAGAAATCCCCTGTCTCCGTAGGCCAGGACCGCGGTAAGAGGGAGCTTGAAAGAGAGTCCCCCCTGCCAGTCGGGTTTTTTGAGCGGGCCAGCCCCAAAAGGCAGGTTTAACCTCGATATCTCTCCCACTACCATGGCACCGAGATCAGGCGAAACCCCCTCAAGAAGGACGTATCCCCCCGGCATGGCGCCCATTAGCCCCGAAGCTCTGGAGCCTAGGACGAAGGATATCCTGCCGTCTAACGCTTCAAGCAGATCCTCCTCCGTAAGGCCTACGCTATTTGCTAGGTATATAACGTTATCCAGTAAGAGCCTTATATCGTCGTCCAGAAAAGAAGACGATATCCCCTCGGGGAGGAGAAAGGAGGACAGCCCGGAAAAGGCGGCCAAAGCTGCCAAGCTGCCACCTCCATAGAGGGGTATCTCACCGAGCTCGAAATCGCCCGACACGTTCTGGCTCCAGGATGACAGCAAGATCCTCTCCTCGCTTCTGGACAGAGACAGTTCCGCGGAGGATCCAGGCAGATCAACCCTGACCCAGTTCGCCCCGGAGGTCTGTCTGACCGGAAGGTCCCACTCAGGCGTCATGTAGGACAGGTCCTGAGGTGACGACGCAGCTAGAAGGACCGAGCCGGCCCCTCTTCTCCACAGTCCCCAACAGGACCGGACGTCGTCCTTGCTCAGGACGAAAAGTGGCGCGATCCCGTGAGGCAGGGATACCTTTAGGGGGCTGGCCTCCCATCCTCGCAGGACAGCCTCACCTCTAATCGCCTGAGACACCTCCATCGCCTTGGACGAGTCGATAACCTCTAGGGCCATAAAGAAGCGATCCGAGTAGCCATCGAGGGAAAGTCCAGCCTGAATTGCCCCTCTTCCTACCAGGGGGATCAGATCGCCAAGGTCGGAGGGAGGGAGGTCTTGGGACCTTATAAACTCGTCCAGGTCCAAGATCCACTCCATAGCCTGATCGACCCGTCTGAGGTGAACCTGGAGCGATCCATCCTCTATGTGGGGGAGGAAAGCACCCGGCTCGGGGGAGGGACGGGACACCATCACGAAGATGGTCCCCCCTAGGGCCAAGAGGAGGGCAAGGACTAAAGAAATCGTCTTTTTCATAAAAACATCTCCTTGATTCGAGAAAAAAAGCCAGGGACACCTGCATATGATATCATTTTTCCGGCCTGTCCTCAGGTCAAAAGAACTATATCGCAGAAAGAGGTGGCCTTATGTTCGTCCTCGTAGTTGGTTCCACCGACGTGAGCAAGATACCCGGGATCTCCGCGGCAGGAGCGAGCCTGGAGGTTCTTCCCTACACAGCTCCTGCCGATGCGGATATGATCTGGTGGGGTAGACCTAAAGTAGTGGACTGGATCCCTCTCGACCCTCAGGGACACCCAACCCCAGCGGTAGTGACCAGGGCAGCCATGGAGGAGTCGGGATTCCCGGTAACACTGGTCAACGCCGGATCGTTCGTAACCCCTAAAGCCCCCTTTCTGGAGGTCGGAGGAACCCCGGCGAAAAATCCGTCTAAGGAGACAGCAGTGCCTAACGCCAGGGAGCTTTACTCCGCAGGAAGGGAGCTCGCTAGGGGGCTCTGCCAGGGAGATGGCCCACTCGTGATAGGTGAATCCGTCCCAGGGGGGACCACCACCGCATCGCTGGTCCTGGCTGCCCTGGGCTACAGTGGGTCGGTATCCTCAGCCGGGCCGGAAAACCCCCTTCCGCTGAAGCGGAAGCTCAGGGACGAGTCCTTCGCCAGGATCGGCATAGAGATAGGCGGACTGGCCAACGACGGAATGAGAGCCATGGAAGAGCTGGGGGACCCAATGCAGCCGTTGGTCGCAGGGATAGCATCAGGGGCTCCGAGACACAAAAAGATAGTCCTCGCCGGGGGAACTCAGATGCTGGCGGTGGCAGCTGCGCTCAGGCATATGGGAGAATACAGGCCTATCACCGTCGCCACGACCTGCTACGTGCAGAGGGATAAAAGCGCCGACTTCTCCTCCATGGCCGAGGCCATAGGGGTCGACGGTTGGTGGGCCCCCCTCGATTTCAGCCGCTCAAGGTGGACCGGACTCAGCGACTACGAAAAGGGCTACATCAAAGAGGGAGCAGGAGCTGGTGGATCGGTGTGGTACGCCTCCTACCTGGGCGTTCCGGTCGAGTCGATCATAGCGAGGACAGAGAGTATTTACGCCTCCATGGTCGAAAGCAATGCAAAACAGGATGTATAATCGGAGATAGCCATAGTAAATCAAGAGTGGGGGAGAAAAAATGAAGTACGACGCCATAATAGTTGGTTCAGGCCCGGCTGGAGTCTTTGCCGCCTTAGAGCTGGTGGAAGCGAAGAAAAAGGTTTTAATAATCGATAAGGGTAAGCTCATAAAAGAACGGACATGTCCTATCATCGCAGGCAAGGTGGACAGCTGCATAAACTGCCCATCCTGTAGCGGGGTCTCAGGATGGGGTGGCGCAGGTTCCGCATCCGACTGAAAGCTGACCCTCACCACGGGGTTTGGTGGGAACCTGGAGGAGTATATAGGTAGGTCGGCCCTTGAGGATCTCATAGACTCTGTGGATGGGACCTTCGTGGAACATGGAGCGGACCCCAGCTACTACGAGCCTAAGGGCCCCATGGTCAAAGAGACGATCCGCAGAGCAGCAGGGGTCGGCATAAAGGTGCTCCCAGCGAGAATCAGACACATCGGGACAGACGCCTCCAGAGAGGTGCTAGACAACATGTACAACACCCTCAAGGATAAATGCGACATAATGATGAACACCTTCGTCCAGGACATAATTGTCGAGGACGGCCAGGCCAAGGGGATAGTCCTGGCGGACGGGACGAAATACGAGGCTCAAACGATCATAGCCACCCCAGGCCGTGACGGTGCATCCTGGTTGGAGACAGTTGTCAGGCGACTGGAGCTACCTATAGCCTCCATGCCGGTGGATATAGGTGTGAGGGTCGAGGTTCCAGACTCGGTCTGCCAGGACCTTACCGACCACTTCTACGAGGTCAAATGCCTCTACAACACACCGACCTTCGACGACCGATGCCGGACCTTCTGTATGAACCCGTCGGGCTACGTCGTGTCAGAGTATAACAAGGGGCACAACCTGGTGACGGTGAACGGCCACAGCCTAAAACACACGAAGTCCAACAACACCAACTTCTCCATACTGGTGACGAAGAACTTCACCCATCCGTTCCACGACC
>JAQUTB010000139.1 GCA_028709985.1 Dethiosulfovibrio sp. | reverse complement strand
CATCACCGGTTCCATCATGACCATGCCGGGGCTTCCCAAAAAGCCCTCCGCCGTCGCCATCGACGTCGACGAGCACGGGAAAATATCCGGGCTGTTCTAACCGCTACATCCTGAGACGGGGACCTTGCGGTCCCCGTCTTTTTTGCCTATAGTGATGGTATAGCGTTGGGAAAGGGGTGAAATAACGTGAAAAATAGAGTTTTGATTATTGCTCTCGTTTTTATCACGCTTATGGCGACAGGGGCTTGGAGTGAGGTCTACTATTGGAGGCTAGCCGAGGAGGAGGTGGAGGGAAGCGTCTGCGACCTCTACGCCAGGGAGTTCGCCAGGCTGCTTCACGAGAGATCGGGTGGGAAGATAAACCTGACGGTGTTTCCTCTAGGCACCATAGGAACCCCACAGGAAATCTACAAGCTCTGCCAGCAGGGAGCCCTGGAGTTCATACTGGACGGGGCGGGCCAGGTTGGCGAGTTCGTCCCTGAGAACCAGGTTTTCTCCATCCCGTTCCTTTTCCCCGACGATCAGCATCAAAACGAGAGAATCCTGGCAACCAGCGCCGCTTTGAACGATACGTTAAACTCGGTCTACGAAAAAGGCGGGGTAACCGTGCTCTCGTATTGGAGCGAGGGAGCCATGGACTGGACCTCCAACAGACCGCTGCTCTACCCACAGGATTTCACCGGACTAAAGATGAGGACCATGCCGTCACGGATAATAGCCGAAGCCTACAGGCTTTTGGGTGCAAATCCAAAGGTGATACCTTTCACCGAAGTATACAGCAGCCTACAGCTTGGCATAGTGGAGGCGCAGGAAAACGCCCCCTACATAGTTCGGGAGATGGGGTTTATGGACTCACAGAAATACTATATCAGGTCCCAGCACAAGATATACGTCATGCAGACCATGGCCAACTTGGGCTTTTGGAGGTCCCTTCCCGACGACGTCAGAAAGATGGTTTCCGATGTGGTCCAGGAGCTTCGCCCTTTCGCCATGAGAACCCAGATGGAGCTGAATCAAAAAAGGCTGATGGAGATAAGATCTTCCCTACCCAAAGGGCATAGCTACCTGGAGCTGACAAGACAGCAAAGACAGGCCTTCGCCGAGACGATAGACGGGCGAATCGACGATATCTACATCAAAAACTCCAACGATAAAGAGAAAGCTCTGAAAATCCTGATGGGATTGAGGGGGGAGATTCAAAGATCCCTCCTCTTGCCATAGGAGCCCAAAAATAGGAAAATGTCCACTCGGCCGGACTTTAGGCCGAAACAGACGAGAGGAGAGAGAAAAGGTGAAATACTCCACCCGCAGGCTTGTGATACTGGCCCTTATGGT
The DNA here is from genome assembly GCA_028709985.1 of Dethiosulfovibrio sp. Lineage (GTDB taxonomy): Bacteria > Synergistota > Synergistia > Synergistales > Dethiosulfovibrionaceae > Dethiosulfovibrio. The sequence goes on along the minus strand of JAQUTB010000139.1, from coordinate 4,144 downwards.
GAGCTTGAACGTGGTTCTAACCAGGTTTGCCAGCGTGAGGATAGCGATAGGAGGGGTAGAGGGAATAAGGATAGGCTTTGGGACCTTTCCCTCCATACTGACCGGACTGACCATGGGTCCTCTGGCCGGGGCCATGGTCGGAGCCGTAGGCGATGTTATCGGTTTCGTGCTGCACCCGATGGGAGCGTATCTGCCCCACTTCACTGTGACGGCCGCTCTGACGGGAGTGCTTCCTCCGATACTCTGGAAAGCCATGGGAAGATCGGAGAGGTTTATACCTATCGTGGCCGCCATAGGGGGAAGCCAGCTTGTGACATCGGTCCTGCTAGTGCCTATGCTTCTGAACCATCTGTTCTCCCTGCCGATAGCCACAACCATGCCAGGAGCAACTGTAAGCCTCATGATGGCGGCCCCCATATACGCCATGCTTTTTCTGAGACTGCACAAGGCGATAGACCCCTCCGTAGTAGCGGTGAAGGGATAAAATTAAGGGGATCGGCGGCCTAAAGGCTACCGGTCCCCTTTTTCGTCATGAGCCATATGCCGACTAACGTGGTTATAGGGATCGTCAGAAGCAGACCGATGGTCCCTGCCAGGCTCTGTATCAGCTCCTGGCTCACCATGGGATCGTTGAACAAAAAGGCAAAAGACGGCTTGGAGTTGACCATCATCATCGTCATCACCAGGGAACTACCGAAGTAAGCCAGGATCAGGGTGTTTATCATACTGCCCAGGATCTCCCTCCCCACGGAGGTCCCGGCTTTCCACAGTCTTGGCCGTGGGATTGAGGAATCGTAGTCCACCAGCTCAGCCATCGCCGAGGTTACCGATATTGCCACGTCTAAAACAGCGCCGATGGAGCCAACCATCACCGAAGCCAGAAAGATACCACTCATGTCGTAACCGGGAAAGGTGCTGGCAAAAAGGGTCGCGTCGTCGCTTCCCAGCCCAGTGACCTGCCAGAGCCAACTTGCCGAGGCCCCCATAACGTAGGCCGCTATAGCTCCCCCCATGGCCCCCACAAAGGCCACTGGCCTACAATAGGGCCTTCTGACTACCAAGTATATGGTGACAAAAGACAGTATGCCCAGGGCCACCATGGCACATAGAACAGGGGATAGACCGGCCAACACCGCAGGAACAAACCCCTTGACCAACACGAACAGCGATATCCCCAACCCTAATACGGCCCTGGCTCCAGTCCATCCGGCCAACACACAGACGGCCAAAACCGAAAAAAGCAAAAACGACACAACCCAAGGGAGCCTGAATCTATCGGTCACGGAAAACTGGGTGACACCATCGGAAAAACGGTCCGCCATCAACACGTAATTCCTGCCAGGAATGAGCTTTAGGTGGCTCTCTGCAAGTTGCTCCACTGTCACGGAACCGCTGTCTCCCTTGGACTCGCCGGAGAGAAAAGTAACCAAAACGTCGAAGCTCTTCGTGATCCATCCTTCCTCCGAATCATTTTGAACGGGAGAAAGCCGAACCGCCTCGATCCGCACCACCCAACAATCCTCGTAATCCCAAGAGCTGATCACCAGAGCCCCCACTGCAACTCCCACCGCCCATGAGAGCAAAGCGGACAGAAAAACCGCCACGGATGTCTTTAGAATCCTCTTCCTGTTCAAAAACCACGCCCCCTTAAAAGTTTAAAACCATAGGCCAGACATATACCAGTTTTCGTCGTTGTACGCAACAAGAGGGATTGTTTTTTTAGACACTTGAACATATAATCATATGTATAAGGGGGTGTGTGATTTGGACAGAACCAGGGATTTTCTCGACGATTTAAGCTCTATGTTCAGAGCTCTAGGGGATTCGACCAGGCTCGGTATAGTCCTGGGATTGATGGACGGAGAGAGGTGCGTTTCCGACCTGGCGTCGTCGTTGGACATAAGCGAGTCATCGGCATCACACCATCTGAGAAACCTGCGGCAGCTCAGGCTGGTGAAGAGAAGAAGGGACGGGAAAAAGCTCTTCTACTCGCTGGACGACCATCACGTGTATCTGATACTTACCATCGGACTTGAACATCAAGCTCACAAGGATAAGGAGGAAAGTTAAAATGTTTTCTTTCGTGTATTCCGTGGTGGAGGAAACCTTCGCTATGTTCATGGATGCGGCTCCCTATATGGTTATGGGGATAGCTATAAGCGGGCTTCTCAAGGCTTTTATCGATCAATCACTTGTGCAGAGATACCTAGGGGGAAAAGGCTTTTTACCTGTGCTAAGGGCTTCCATAGCCGGGATACCTCTACCTCTTTGCTCATGTGGAGTCATTCCAGCTGCCGCTGCCCTCAGGAAACAGGGAGCTTCGTCCAGTGCGACAATGTCTTTTCTCATATCGACCCCACAATCTGGGATCGATTCCATAGCCCTCAGCTACGCCCTTCTGGATCCCATAATGACCGTGGCTCGTCCGATAGTGGCATTCCTATCCGCCTTCGTCGCAGGGGGTCTTTCGGTCCTTTTCGGTGGAGCAGAGGTGGAACCTGAACAGACATCCTGTAGTTGCTCGGAACACTCTCATGGACATCACCACCACGACGATAAAAAAACGCAGGGGGTAGCGTGGACAGACAGGCTTAAGGAAGGGTTCAGCTTCGCCGTATTCGACGTGTGGGGAGACCTGTCCAATATGTTTTTCCTCGGAATAATCCTATCCGGCGTCATCTCGGTTGCCGTGCCTGAGACTTTCCTTGAGAGATCCCTTGGAGGAGGGCTATCGTCCATGGTCCTGATGGCACTTATCGGAATTCCAATGTACACCTGCGCGACGTCTTCAACCCCTCTCGCTGCTGCGCTGATACTCAAGGGAGTCTCTCCCGGCGCGGCTTTGGTGTTTCTAATGGCAGGACCGGCAACCTCCATCATAAACGTCCCCCTAATCTACAGGATCCTTGGAGCAAGAAGACTAGCTATATACCTGTCCTCCATAGCTACTGTGTCGATAGGCGCGGGATTAACACTAGACCACATTTACCACATATATCAAGTATCCGCCCAGGCCACCATAGGGCAGGGAGCGGATCACCTTCCTCTATGGGTTCAGATAGGAGCAGCTGTGGTCCTCCTGACGACATGGCTGGCAAACCGTTTCAAAGACAGGCTAAACCGGGGCGGGAAAACGTCGTTATCCTGCGATAGGAGCTGATGGACAAAGGGAAAAGATCCGATAATATATACAAGTAACCGTTCAGCTTGAGAGGAGGGGATCCCTATGAGGATAGAACCAGGAACGCCGGCAAAAGTGCCTCAGACGGAAAAAGAGCTGATAGAGGAATACAAAAAATCGGAGAAAAAAGTTCAAAAAACGCTAACAGATATGGTTGACGTTCACAACGATACCGTCAGGGAGGGACAAGAGAGGCGTAAGGCCTTTTACGAGATGAAAGACCTCAAGAAGAAAGCTCAAAAAACCAGGGAAAAATCGAGAGAACTGGCGGAGGAAGACTGGGAAGAGAAGAAACAGAGGCAGGAACTCCTGGCACAGAGACGATACGAGAGGGAATCCAAGTGGAGGAGGATGACCGAGAAAGTCACCTAAAAAAGTGTTTGACAAAACGAACTCCAAGGTGTATCCTATGGTCAGTCGGGAAGTTAGATAGAACGAACTCCCCTTCCGTTCTTTCCTGACATGATGTCAATTCCCCCTCTCAATGCAGAAGCCCGGTTCCCCCCGGGCTTCATCCTTATTTTAAGGCGCGTGTCATTGGGAGGCATAACAACAGGAGGGATAGCCTTGGAGATATTTTGCCATCACGTCTACGAGTACTGGAAAGGCCTTAGAAACCTGATCCTCCACACAGCACCCCTTTCGGACCTTCCGGTGATAACACATAAGTTGGACCACCACAAAATCCCATACCTGATACACCGCATAGGAGACGACCGGATAAACGTGTTCTTCGGCCACCCGGACTGCATCTCGGTGGTCAAAAAGTTTGGCACTATCGATCTTTCTCGATTAACCGACGAACAAGACTTTATACTAGGAATAATGTTGGGCTACGACAGAATGCAACAGTGCTCACGGTATCTAAAAAAAAGGCCCGAAAGAGAAGAGCTAATAGGATAAGAGAGCTGGACCATGGTAGAACCAGGTCCAGCTCTCTATTTTTCATCTTTTTTAATTATC
>JAQUTB010000138.1 GCA_028709985.1 Dethiosulfovibrio sp. | reverse complement strand
ATTCCATCGTGGAAAAACCAAGCTCGCCCCTGATGTAGCTCAGCTCCCACTCCGCCTCCAGATAGTGAAAATGCACCGACAGGCCCCTGTCGCGTGCCGCTTGGGATATCTCCTTCAGACTATCTATGGGAACGGTGTAGGAAGCGTGAGGGCCTAGCTGGACCGTGATGTCATCGTCGTCTTTGAACATATCCGCCAGCTCAAGACCCTGGCTCAACCTGATCGGATCGTCGCCTATAAGGCCACGACAGAGGCCACAGCTCATCCCGGCGTCCTTTGCGGCCCTTCCGACTTGGTCCATCTCGAAATACATATCCCCAAAACAGGTGGTCCCGGAGGAGACCATCTCCAGCAGCGCCGATCTGGTTCCCCAGTATATCCTCTCTGGGTTTAAGTTGGCCTCCACTGGCCAGATGCTTTCCTCTAGCCACTGTTTCAGCGGCCTCTCCTCCCCCAGGCCTCGGAGGAGGACCATAGCTGCGTGGGTATGGCAGTTGACGAACCCGGGCAACAGGGCTTTGTTGCCCCCACAGTCCATCACCTGGTCCCCCTCCATGGTCCTTGGGTCGGATATCTCGCCGATCACCTTGCCGGATACCGATAGGTCCACCCTCTGGGCCCTGTCCATGGATCCGTCCAGCATCAGCACGTCCCTGAATACGAGCTTGGACATCACTCTTTCCAGCCTTCCATATACTCCTCTTGAGATGGGGTCAGTCGATCCAGCGATACGCCAAGAGACGACAGTTTTGTGGAGACGACCAGCTTATCTATATCCTGTGGAACCGGGTAGAGCCTCGACTCCATCTCACTGTGATGCTCGATAACGTGTAGGGCAGACATGAGCTGGAGGGCGAAGCTCAGGTCCATTATCTCTATCGGGTGGCCGTCTCCCGCCGCGAGGTTTACCAGCCTTCCCTCTCCAAGCAGGTAGAGCCTGTTTCCCGACTCGGTCCTGTAGCATGTGACGTTAGGGCGAACCTCGAAAACCTCGGTGGATATGGATTTCAGATCTGCCTTGGATATCTCCACGTCGAAGTGTCCGGCGTTACCCATGATGACCCCGTCTTTCATTTTTAGCATGTGGCTGGACGATATGACGTCTACGTTTCCTGTCAGAGTGAGGAAGATATCTCCGAGTGGGGCGGCATCTTCCATGGTCATGACCTCGTGGCCGTCCATCAGGGCCTCGAAGGCCCGGTGGGGATCTATCTCGGTCACTATCACCCTGGCCCCCAGGGCCTTGCCCCTCATTGCCACTCCCCTGCCGCACCATCCGTAACCTGCCACCACGACGACCTTGCCAGCGATAAGGCTGTTGGTGGTCCTCATAACGCCGTCCCATACGGATTGACCGGTCCCATAGCGGTTATCAAAAAGGTATTTGCTGTCCGCGTCGTTGACCGATATCATCGGGAAGGGAAGTATCCCCTGGCGTTCCATGGCCTTTAGCCTCTTTACGCCGGAGGTGGTCTCCTCCGAACCTCCTCGGACGTTCTCTATCAGCTCTGGCCTCTCCTCCAACAGGGTCGCTACCAGATCCGCCCCATCGTCCACTATAACGTCGGGTCGGCTGTCCAGCACATTCCTTATGTAGGAGAAATATTCATCCGAGGACATCCCTCTGTGGCTGTAGACGTGAACGCCTTCATCGACAAGAGCAGCACAGATATCGTCCTGGGTGGAGAGAGGGTTGCTTCCCGCAGCGTAGACCTCCGCCCCGAGCCTGGAAAAAGTCCTTAACAAACAGGCGGTCTTGGCCTCCAGATGAAGGCAAGCCGCCAGTTTTATTCCCTTGAAGGGCTGCTTCTCCATAAACCGGTCCTCCAAAGAGGACAGCACAGGCATATACTGCCAGGCCCAGTCTATCTTCTGTGACCCCGAAGCCGCCTTTGACATGTCCGCAACAGCAAAATCTTTCATCAAAAAAACCTCCCTATCGAGCCTTAACGTCCCTCAGGACGGTAGCTATGGAGCTATCGTAAGGTGGTCTTAGCACTCCCACCTCGGTTACTATCGCCGTCACATTCTCCCCTGGCGTCACGTCAAAGGCAGGATTCCACACCTTGATATCCTTTGAGAGCAGCTCCTTCCCGTAGGGGGATCTGACCTCGTCTCCGTCCCTCTCCTCTATGGGGATATCGTAGCCTGAACGGATGGACAGGTCGAACGTACTCGTTGGGGCGGCGACGTAAAAAGGCACGCCATGAGCCTTTGCGACGATGGAAAGCCCGTAAGTCCCTATTTTGTTGGCTGTATCCCCGTTGGCAGCGATCCTATCGGCACCGACTATGACCCCGTCGACCTTGCCGCTTTTCATCAGCCAGGCAGCCATTCCATCGGTTATAACCGTAACGTCGAAACCGTCTTCCATGAGCTCCCAGGAGGTCAAAAGCCCTCCTTGAAGCCTGGGCCTGGTCTCGTCGGCGTAGACTTTTATCCTCTTTCCTCTCTCTTTACAGCTTCTCATCACGCCGAGGGCGGTTCCCCATCCAGCGGTGGCGATGGCTCCCGCGTTGCAGTGAGTCAAAAGGGTAGATCCATCGGCTATAAGGGCCTCTCCGTTATCGCCGATGGCCCTGTTTATCTCTATATCCTCTTTGTGAAGATTTCTAGCCAGGGCCAACATATTTTCGGGAGAGCCTTCTTTTACTGAGTCCATCACCTCGAGGGCCCAACGAAGGTTCACCGCAGTGGGCCTGCTGGCCAACAGCATCTCCCTTGCGGCCTCAATGTCCTCACCGCCAAAGGAGGCGAGGGCCATTCCGTAGGCTGCCGCTATCCCTATGGCAGGGGCTCCTCTGCCGACCATGGACGATATGGATCGAGCCACATCCTCGGAGGATCGACATGTCACAAAACACGTCTCCCATGGCATCTTTCTCTGATCCAACAGTATCAGGCTACCATCATCCCATCTCAGGGTATCGGGGACCATCTTTACGACCTCCTCTCTTAACTGAGCTTATGGATTTTACCTCGCACTCTACAACACCATCGACGAGGTCGAGGATAACCATATCCCCTTTGGAGACGGCACTTATCGACGTCACAGGAACACCGCCGATATCGCGACAGGAGAGGAATCTCCTGCCCAGCACCGACATAGGGGACATTCCGAACAGACTGGACGCTAAGGAGGCAAGCCTGTGGGACTGAGAGGCTATCTTTGATCTCGTAGAAAGATCCAGCCTTCGTTCAAGCATATCCACCTGAGATCTACGGACATCAATCGACCGTAAAGCACCTCTATCAAGACGGGAGCTCAGATCGCCCAGGTTTACATTAGACCTGAACATCCTGTCCGTTATCGATCTCAATAGCCGATCTTTCCTGTTGGACAGATGGGATCTTATCTCCCTGGCGTGAGGGATGGACGCCTCAGCAGCCTCCGATGGAGTGGCACAGCGAAGATCCGAAGCTAGGTCGGACAGTGAGACGTCAACCTCGTGCCCTATGCCGGTCACGACCGGAACAGGGCACGAGGCCACAGCCCTTACCACGTCAGGATCGTCGAACGGGACGAGATCGTCCTTGCTGCCTCCACCTCTGACAAGAAGGACCACGTCAATATCCTTTAGCCTCGTAGCCCTGGAGAGTGCCTTAACTATCGTATCAGGAGCGTCTATACCCTGAACAGTACAGGGGACTATAACAACGTCCAACGATGGATTTCTCTCGCCCGAAACCTTCAGGACATCCCTGACAGCTGCACCAGTTGGAGAGGTTATACAACATACCCTTCGAGGATAGGGGGGTATGGCCTTTTTTCTGGCTTGGTCGAAGAGCCCCTCTTTTGACAGGAGGTCCATGGTCTCCTGTCGGGCACGATCGGCGGCTCCTTTGCCTATCGGCATCATTCTCCTGGCATAAAGCTGATAAGTTCCTCTCTGTGGATAGGTGGAGATCCTTCCTCCTACCACAACCTCATCTCCGATCCTGGGCCAGTTTACGACGGAAGAGGCGTCGGATCTGAAGAGCACCGCGGATATCCTGCTGTCCTTCCCTGCGAGGGTGAAATAGCAGTGTCCACTGGAGTGCCTTTTTATATCCGATATCTCACCTCTCACCGCCACCTTGGAAAGGCCAGGGATGGATTCGATTACGTCCTTTATGGTGGCCGAAAGCTGGTCTACCGAAATAGGGGATGTAGGGAGATCAATCCCCATCGGTTTCCTCTGCCTCAGAGGATGCCCTCAAGACCTTGGCCAAAACCCCGTTGACGAACTTTCCCGATTCCTCCGTCCCGAAGACCTTCGCAAGCTCCACAGCCTCTGATATGGCCACAGCCACAGGGATGGTCTTGGAGATCATTCCCTCGTATATAGCCATCCTTATAGCGGCCCTATCCACAGCCACCATCCTGTCTGCCCTCCAGCCGACCACGTTGCGGTTGATCATGTTATCTATGCTGACCAGATTTTCGACAACTCCATTGACTATGGACGTGACGCCTTCTTTGACGTCCTCCTCCTGAAAATCGAAGTTTTCAAGGGGGTCAGAGGGATCCATGTTCCTCTTAACGTCCATGCTGTAGAGGACCTGAAGGGATATCTCCCTGGCCAAATGTTTTTTATGATGTGGAGGATTTTTCTTCAATCTAAGATCTCCTTAATGAAATTCAACAGGTCTTCCTTGAGGGTTCTGCCAGATTCGGAGTGCAGAAAGGACATCGCTCCATATACGGAAGCTCCCACTACGACACATAACAGGGTTTTTCTGAATCCCATGCTGAAAGCGGCGTATATTGCTGAGGTGAGCCCCCCCCAAAATATAGGTCTCTCGAAAAAGCTCAGCTCCTCTTTCTCCAACTCCTCTTCCTGTTTCCATGAGATCAGGACGTCCATGCCCATCGATCTTACCGTTTTGGAGAGATCCTCTGCTAGTCTCAATCTGTCCAGATAGAAAGAGCCCTCCTCCATAACCAGGGAGACCACAAGCTGGTTTCTCTCTCCGACAAAATCAACATCACGACAGATAACTCCCTGATATAGGCGGCTTTCGACGAAATCCCTAAGACCTGGCTTAGATAACCATACATATCCCTTACCGTTGTCCATCCATTTCAAGTACACGGGACTCCTCCTAAAAATAAGAGGGTCGACTCGCTCACGAGCCGACCCTCAAGCTATCCCTGATCCTCCAGGAGCACGTGAGGATGCCCATCTGTACTCCCGTCAGGACCGGCACCTCCGACTGCCTTATCGGATGAGGACGGCTCCTCCTGGGGAGTCTCTGTCTTAGGGTCGTTAAAATAGATACCCTGGACGTAGATGTTCACGTAGTTGACCGTATATCCCGTTAGGGATTCCAGCTCGTTCTTTATGGTTTCCTGGACGTCCCAAGCCACGTCGGGAATTCTTAGACCATACTTGACCATGACGAAAGCGTCGACCGACACGGAGGGAGAATCTCCCTCCTCCACGTAGATCTTAACCCCTTCTGTCACCTTACGGCCCAACCCAAGCTTGGAAGCTATGCCGGAACTCGCCG